>NZ_JAPDDS010000004.1:300000-481587 GCF_025950085.1 Luteolibacter flavescens | reverse complement strand
AGGATCGGGCGGATGGTCTCCCATTCGAGGTCACTGAGGCTGCTCGGATACGCTGGCATCGGAGGATTCTCCAATGGCCATGCGGCTCTGTACAGCCCAATTGCTCAACTTCAGTTAATTTTCAGACGGCTTCTAAGAGGCAAGGGCGGTGAGATTCTGAAAATAAAACAGTGTCGAATCACCTGCCGCGACGAATGCGTGGCCGGCATTCGGACCTGTCTGTGTCGTGAAGAGAAGGCCCTCCTCCAGCGGATTGTGATTTTCGTCCGTCATCAGCACATCCCGCCGTGATTGCTGCAGTTTCGCTGCACTCGTGGTGGTCATTTTCACCGTAGCCCTCACAATCGGGACGGGCTCCTCCTGGAGTCGCAGGCGGATCGTGTAGTCGCCCAGCAAACAGGATGACCTGAGAATCGTCTCCCCGCCTTCTTTTCCCACTGCGATCCGGGAAACATGCGGATCCTTTTCCAAGAGCATCACCGCGGTCAGGGTTCCGGCACCTGACTCGATGACCAACCATACCGACTGCGACGCCTCCATGACCCGGAACGGGCCTTTGCGCAACAGCAGTTGGGCGCGCCCCATTTCAATCGCGTGGCCCGCCCACGACCGGGTCAAGAACTCCTGTTCAACGGGATGGCGGGTAAATGGCGGCGAGCCCTTCATTGCGGGATATTCTCAACCCCTGAAACGATTCCGTGCCGTCGGGTCACCTCCAGCATCGCATCTACTCCCGCCTCCATCCGCCGGTCCTCGACGGCGTCACGCTGCTCGATGGCATCGAGTTCCAGCTTTGCAAAATCTACTCCCTCCCATTCAGGGATGAAAGGTGCGAGTTCCGCCAATATGACCCATAATAGACGCTTCCCTTGGATGCCGAGCGCCAGGACCTCCATGCCTTCGAACCTCCCAAGGTATCCCGGCTCCATTCCATCCCAATTGAGCTTCAGGCGGCTGGCCGCACCCGTGATGCTGCCGGCGACCTCCAGCATGGCGCTGCTACTTTCGCCCAGACGTGAGATCAGATCCTTAAGAAGTGTCCGGTCCGACTCCACCTTGCGTTCGAGGTCGTTGAAAAACGCGGCTTCGACGGTATCGCACGCGGAGGCGGCGAGCGAGCGGATGAGCCCGATGGCGCCGGCCGAGCCTCCGAGATGATCGTTGAGATAGCGGGTCAGGTTGTCGTCCATGGTTGCAGCAGGGAATAGGTGGAAGGGAAAATCCGTGGTCAGCTACCGGTCTCCGAATTAGGGGCCTCAACATCCTTGCTTTCCGGCGAGCCGTCCTGGCGCAGGAAGATGCTCAGAACCACGATCGATAAAACGGCGAGAAACTCGCTCTGCCAGTTCTGGAACGATTGGAACCAAAATTCGAAACTTCTGAGGAAGCCGCCGATCGTTTCAACGCTTTCGCCATGCTCGGCACGTTCTTGATTCAGCTGGCGAAGTCCACCGGCAGCATGGAGCAAAAACGATGCAACCAAGAGGGCGAAGAAGGCAAGGGACAGCGAATTCCTGTAAAGCCAACTCCAGTTCCTCCTTTTCCGCTTACTTTTGAAGGATTCGGCCTTGTCCGGGTCGTTCGACTCCGCGGAACCTTTCTGGAACAGCATCGTCGTCAGAATCACGTAAGCTCCCATTTGCAAGAACTCGCTCTCCCAGTTTTCACCGGTGGCCTGCCAAAAATGGCCGCTTGTCAGATATTCGCGATAGGTGATTAAAGCCCCGTTATGGAGCTCCAAGTCGTCGTTGAAGACATGAAACCCGGTGATCGACTGGCCGGTCCAAAAGGCCAGGAACAGTGCCAGCAACACAATCGAAAGCCCGTTGTTCCTGAATAACATTCTCATGGCTCCACCCCCAGTTCCACGCCGAATTCCTCCAACGCGACTTCGACAAGGCAACGCTTGAACTCACCCTCAAATGCCCGCACATCTTCCGCGGCCGATCCTTCAACCGCCAAGCCTGCGCGCTTCGCAATCCCGTTTGTAAAGCGGGCCGCCGCTTCCAAGTAAGAGGCTATTCGCAGTGTGTGCGCGATGATGAGCAGGTCACGCACAATGGTATCCCCAGCCATTCGGATGTGTTCGTTTCCGCCACTGATTAGTCCAGCCATGGCCTTGCATGTCGCTCCGCCTGGACCGACCGACTCGGCGCGGAAAATCCCTGAGATTTTCACCAGCGATCGCCCGAGGGCGGATCTGTGGTCCTCAAGCAATTCGCAAAGCCTTGCTTGCGTCGACCAAGCGACGAGATCCGGCATGCTTTCCGCAGCCTGGGCCGCAGCGCTGCAAAGATCCGAAAGCTGGTCAAAGAAGATGTCTTTGGTGCTGGAGATCGTCATGGCTTCAATCTCCCTGTTGCCATCTGACGATTGTTCCGTCTCATTTGCTGGAATTGTCGTGCTCTCGTCCCTCCGTCGCTCGTGAATGGACGGCATTCAGAGAAATCAAGTGCGTGTGCATTCCTTTTTGAACGGGTGTCGGCTTGATCGTCATTCAAGACGGAATCGACGGCCGTGAATCCGGCCGATTTCAAAAGAAATCTTCGGCTCATAAATCGCCATTGCATGACGTATGCCACCTGCGCCTATGGCAGCCGACAAGCTCTTCAGCCTAGCCTCCTCCGTCAGACGGGTCGGCCCTGTCACTCTAGCAAATGCAACGTGCAAAGGCAGTCTTCAATTCGCACCGGCGCGATGCCTCCAGTCGTTCAACCCCCGTCTTAAACGACGCCCGCCTGATAAGTGGTGGGATGTGTTGCGCTGAGTTGGGACCGCGGGAAGTAAGAGCATCGGTGTGGGCCCATGACAGGGAAGGCATGAGATGTGCGAGGGGACGAGCGCATTTGAAATAACCAACCCTCATCATGGCCAAACTCACAACAGTCGAAGTATTACTCGCCCAGGAGATCAAGGATCTCTACAACGCCGAGACCCAGCTCGTGAAGGCGCTGCCAAAGATGGCGAAGGCTGCGAGCAATCCGGATCTCCGCGATGCATTCAAGACCCATCTCGAAGAAACCAAGGTCCACGTGCAACGCTTGGAAGAGGTCGCCGAGCTTCTCGGAATTTCCCCCAAGGGCAAGGTCTGCAAGGCGATGAAAGGCCTCGTGGAAGAGGGCTCCGAAACCATCGAAGAAGATGGCGACGGAACAGTGAAAGACCTCGCCCTCATCGGAGCGGCACAGCGGGTCGAGCACTATGAAATCGCCGGCTACGGGACCGTGCGAGCCCTCGCTGAATTGCTCGGCTTGAAAGACGTCGTGAAGATTCTTCAGACCACGCTCGATGAGGAGGGAACCACCGACAAGAACCTCACCGCGCTGGCAGAACAGATCGGCCCCGTAGCACTTGAGGGTGCCGCGGCGGAGTAAGTTTCCATGGAACCTGGTGGGGTTCCGGGGTTCTTCCCCGGGACCCCTTTTCGTTTCAGGCCATGCGAGTCCCCGCACGCTCCTGGCTCGTCGGATCGCGGTGTCCGTGGCATGCGATCCGCGAAGGTTTTCGTCATGCATCGAGAACCTACGGTATCATTGGACGACTATCGAATCCTGGTGACGGGCGGGACCACTGGCATTGGTCGCGCGACCGCCCTTGAGCTCGCGGCGAAGGGCGCGAAGGTGCTGATCACCGGCACCGATCCGTCACACCTGGAGGACGCCTTGGATTCTTTCGCCCGCGCGCCGGGCGAGATAACAGGGGTTCTCGCTGACCTCGGGACCAAGGAGGGCGTCCTTGAAGTCTTTGCCGCCGTGGATCAGCAGCTCGGCGGCTTGGACATCGCGATTCTCAACGCGGGCATCGCCGAGTCCGGCCCGCTCTTGGAAATGAGCCACGACATCTGTCACGAGATTGTGAACGTGAATCTAGGCGGCTACATCTCCTGTGCCCTTGAATCGCTGAAGCGAATGAGCGGTGAGGGAGGGCAGATCATCCTGATTGGATCGATGAGCGCTGAAGAGTGCGGGAAGAATGCAGCCACCTACGTGGCCTCGAAATCCGGCGTCCGGGGCTTTGCGAAGTCGCTGCGGAAGGAGGCCAACCCGCTGGGCATTCGCGTCTCACTGATCGAGCCGGGTAAAACGGGGTCGGACATGCAGGATTCGCCACCATCCGAGCAGGAGGAGGCGCAGGAAGAAATGAAGATGCTCACGGCGGAGGATGTCGCTCGGAGCGTTATGTTTGTCCTGAGCCAGCCTGACCGATGTGACATCGTCATGCTCCAGCTCCGCCCAAGGCTGGAGGAGATCTGAATACAGCGGAAAAGCCTGCCCTTCGCATGATGCACGTGTGCGGCGCAATTTGAGATGGGAAGGTCACCTTCCATCTTTTCCGTCATGAGAATCAGCGGGGGGTTGCTGCGGCACGAGATATGCGAAAGCGCATGACTCCCGGCCCAACCGCTAGGGAAGCGCTACCCATGGCCAACAAGAAAACTCCACAGCCGCCGAAGTCGCCCGCGCCATCTGCCAAGCTCCCGGCAGAACTCCACCAGACCGCAGAGGAGAGCCAGCCTCACCTCACCACCAATCATGGCCTTCCAATCTCGGATAATCAGAACTCGCTAAAAGCGGGCGTCCGAGGCCCGCTCCTGTTGGAAGACTTCATTCTTCGCGAGAAGATCACCCACTTCGACCACGAGCGGATCCCGGAACGTATCGTCCATGCACGCGGCTCGGGGGCTCATGGCTACTTCCAGCCGTACGAATCTGCGGCGGACATCACCGAGGCCGCCTTCCTCCAAGACCCGAAGAAGAAGACGGAAGTCTTCGCCCGCTTCTCGACCGTCGCAGGGGGAGCAGGCTCCGTCGATCTTCCCCGCGACGTGCGTGGCTTTGCGGTGAAGTTCTACACCTCGCAGGGAAACTTCGACCTCGTGGGCAACAACATTCCCGTCTTCTTCATCCAGGATGCGATGAAGTTCCCGGATGTGGTCCACGCCGTGAAGATGGAGCCTGACCGCGGTTTTCCGCAGGCGGCTTCCGCGCACGCCACTTTCTGGGACTTCATCTCGCTCACGCCGGAGAGCATGCACATGATCATGTGGGCGATGTCCGACCGTGGAATCCCCCGATCGCTCCGGATGATCGAAGGATTCGGCGTCCACACCTTCCGCTTCATCAATTCGGAAGGCATCAGCCGCTTCGTGAAGTTCCACTGGCGTCCGACGATCGGAAGCGCGGCGGTCGTGTGGGACGAGGCCATGAAGATCAGCGGCGCGGATCCAGACTTCCATCGGCGCGACCTCTGGGAAGCCATCGAACGCGGCGATTTCCCCGAATGGGAACTCGGGGTCCAGGTCATCGAGGAAAGCGAGGCTGCGGATCTAGACTTCGACCTCCTCGATCCCACGAAGCTCATCCCGGAAGAAATCATTCCGATCCGGATGCTCGGCAAGATGGTGCTCAACCGGAACCCGGACAACCACTTCGCGGAGACGGAACAGGTCGCCTTTTGTCCAAGCCACATCGTCCCGGGCATCGGCTTTTCCGATGACCCTCTCCTGCAAGGCCGGCTGTTCTCATATCTGGACACACAGCTCCTGCGGCTCGGCGGGCCGAATTTCCATCAGATCCCGATCAATGCCCCGCGCTGTCCGTTTGCAAACAACCAGCGGGACGGGCTGCGCCAGATGCACGTGCACAAGGGCCGGGTCGCCTACGAACCCAGCCAGATCTCACCTTCTGACGCCCCGCGCGAGTGCCCGATGCACGGCTTTCGCACCCACCCCGAGGCGGTTTCCGGAGAAAAGATCCGGAAGCGGTCGGAGACCTTCGCCGATCACTACTCGCAGGCCCGGCTCTTCTTCCGGTCGATGACCGGCCCCGAGCAGAACCACATAGCGAGCGCTCTCACGTTTGAATTGGCAAAGGTCGAGGTGATCGAGATCCGCAAGCGCATGCTCGGCCACCTCGCGCACATCGATCCCGTGCTCCAGCAAACGGTGGCGGATGCGCTCGGAATGGCCGTTGAAGAGGCATTGGAGGTAGCCGCGGCAGTCCCGACACGGGACCTGGAGGTTTCCCCTTCGCTCAGCCTGATAGGCAAGGATCCCCGCACGCTCAAGGGACGAAAAGCCGGCATTCTCATCACTGACGGGGCCGACGCGGAGACATTGGCCGCACTCCAGGCCGCCTTCAAGAAGGAGAAGGCCGCCGTGGAATTGATCGCTCCGAAAATCGGCGGGGCCACCACTTCCGATGGAGCCCTCGTCCCCGTCCAACACTCGTTGTCGGGCGGTCCGTCGGTTTTCTTCGATACTGTCGCCATCCTAGCCGCCGAGGAGGCAATCGACGATCTCGTTCGCGAGGCTGCGGCTGTGAACTGGGTGCGCGACGCCTTTGGCCATCTCAAGGTGATCGGCTACACGATCGAAGCGGCCCCCCTGCTTGAGGCCGCCGGTGTCGCGCACGACGACGGAACCGTCCTCATCGAAAGTCCTAAGACGCTGAAATCCTACGTCGCCGCCGCACGGGACGGCAGGCGCTGGGACCGCGAGCCCTCGCTGCGCAGCATTGGCTGACACTCGAAAGAGCCGCTAACTTCACCATCTGAAGGGAATCCACTCATTTATGAAACCGAAAGTCATCTTCATCCACGGCATGTTCCAGAATCCGAAGAGCTGGGACGCATGGGTCACCTATTTCGATTTCCTCGGCTACGAGGTTCATGCGCCGGCATGGCCACTCCACGAAGGCGCGCCTGCGGATCTGAGGGCGAACATTCCGCGCGGCCTTGGCTCGCTCAACTTGGAGCGCGTGTATCACCACTACCGTGATATCGTGCGGGCTTCGGTCGAGCAGCCGGTGGTCATCGGGCATTCGCTGGGGGGACTCGTCGCGCAGCTGTTGCTCGCGGAAGGCCTGGTCCGTGCCGCCGTCGGGATCGCCTCGGTGGCTCCCAACAAGATGCTGGCGCTCGACTGGGGCTTTCTCCGCAACAGCGCCTCCATCACCAATCCATTCGCGGGTGACGAGCCTTACGAGATGACGCCGGAACTCTTCCACAAGAATTTCGCGAACACCCTGAGCCGGGAGGAGAGCGACCTGGCATGGGACGCCTACGCCGTCCACGAGAGTCGCCAGGTTCTTCGCGACATTCTCGGGGAGCAGGGGGAGATCGACATGGAGCGACCGCACAATCCGCTCCTGCTGATCGGTGCCGAGAAAGATGAGATCATCCCTGCATCATTGGTGCGCCGGAATGCCCATGCTTACCAGGACGCACGATCCCATCACGAATACCGCGAGTTCACGGGTCGCGGCCATTTCATCTGCGGCGAGCCGGGGTGGGAAGAGGTGGCGACATCCGTCTCCAACTGGCTCGAAGGACACCTCAGCGCCGTCCGCTCTTAAGATCCGAACCGTTACAATCACCAGAATCATGAAAGCAATCTGTTGGCATGGAGTGGGCGACGTGCGCGTGGACTACGTGCCCGATCCCGAAATCCTCGACCCGAAGGACATCATCATCCAGGTCACCGCGAGCGGCATCTGCGGCTCGGACCTCCATCTTTACGACGGGCTCATGCCCACCATGGAGGCTGGCGACATCATCGGCCACGAGCCGATGGGTATCGTGGTGGAGACCGGCAGGGACGTGAAGAAGTTCAGGAAGGGCGATCGCGTGGTAGTTCCCTTCGTTATTGCGTGTGGTTGCTGTTTCTTTTGCCAGAAGCAGCTCTACTCCGCCTGCGATACCACCAACCCCGGGGCCGATCTCGCGAAGGTTGCCATGGGTCAGGCACCCGCCGGCCTCTTTGGCTACTCCGGAATGCTGGGGCGCTACCCGGGAGGACAGGCTGAGTATCTGCGGGTCCCCCACGCCGACGTGGGACCGATCAAGATCGACTCCGGTCTTCCCGATGAAAAGGTTGTCTTCCTTTCCGACATCTATCCCACCGGTTACATGGCCGCGGAGAATGCCGGCATCGAGCCTGGGGACACGGTGGCGATCTGGGGATGCGGGCCGGTCGGCCAGTTCGCGATCCAGTCCGCCTGGATGTTCGGCGCCGGTCGCGTGATCGCCATCGACCGGGTGCCGGAGCGTCTGGAGATGGCGCGCGTCCACGGACGGGCTGAGGTCCTTAATTTCGAGGAGGAGGAAATCCACGACCGCCTCATCGAGATGACCGGGGGCCGCGGACCCGACCGCTGCATCGATGCGGTGGGAGCGGAGGCCCACGGCACCGGCTCGCTGGACGCGGTGGTGGACCGCGCGAAGCAGGCGGTGGGGCTGTCCATGGACCGCCCTCATGTCTTGCGCCAGGCCATCATGGCATGCCGCAAGGCCGGCACGCTCTCCATCCCCGGCGTCTACATCGGCCTGCTCGACAAGATCCCCTTCGGCGCTCTCGTGAACAAGGGCCTGACCGTCCGCACCGGCCAGACCCACGTGCAAAAGTACCTCTCCCCGCTGCTGGAAAAGGTGGAGAGCGGAGAAATTGATCCTTCGTTCGTTATCACTCATCGCATCCCGCTCGAAGGAGCACCGGACGCGTACGAGAAATTCCGGAAGAAGGAGGACGGCTGCATCAAGGTGGTGATCAAGCCTGGCATGGCCCCGGAACCGGTCCTCACGGAAGCCTCCCCGGTCAGCGCGACCGAGGTGCCGCCCGCCCTGGTGCCCGTGGTCTGAACCCATTCATCATTCAAACGAACCTTTGTCATGAAAGAAACCGTGTTACTCACAGGCTGCACAAGCGGCATCGGCCTTCACCTTGCCCATCAGTTTGCAGCAAATGGCCACTCGCTCGTGCTGGTGGCACCCGATGAGGGGGAGCTCGGTGTTCTGGCCGAAGAACTCAAGACCCGTTACGGTATCGCTGCCCGATGGATAGCAAAAGATCTCGAAGCGGCTGATTCAGCGGAAGAGATCTTCGACGAGCTACAGGCTGAAGGCATCCCGATCGAGATCCTCGCGAACAATGCGGGTCATGGTTTCCATGGAAGAACCTGGGAGATTCCCATTGAGACCCATCTGTCGGTGATCAGGCTGAACATCGAGGCGGTGGTCCGTCTCACCAACTTGTTCCTGCCGCCGATGGTTGCGCGTGGTCGCGGGAAGATCTTCATCACCGCGTCGGTCGCAGGCTTCGAAGCGGGCCCCACCGTGAATGTTTATCACGCCTCGAAGGCGTTCGTCCTTTCCTACGCGGAAGGCTTGTCGGTGGAGTTGGAGAAGACCGGAGTCACGGTCACCGCCCTTTGTCCTGGCGCAACCGACACTGATTTCTTTCCGAAGGGCAACATGGAAGGCGTCGTCGGCTTCCAAAAGGGCAATCTCATGGACCCGAAGGATGTGGCCGAGGCAGGCTACAATGGCCTCATGTCTGATGATCTAATCATCATCCCCGGCATGCTGAACAAAACGATCGTGGCGAGCCGCAGGTTCCTTTCAGAGCATGCGCTCGCGAAGATCTCCGAGAAACAGTATGAGGACGTCCCTCCGGAGAAACGGGAGCGGACTCGCGGCGACAAGGAGAGCCCTCCCCAGCTTTGAAGCCTTGGCAAACTGGAATTCTCACTTCGCCGCCGACTTGCCTCGCCGGATTTCCATAGCGACACAGTAAACAACTCCAACATCCCACAATCATGAATACTCCATCGGATCCATCCAAACCGTCTGATCCTGCACTGTCTCCGCACGCAAGCGGTGTCTCTCGAGAAACGGAAGAGCATGCCGCCGACCGCGCACAGCGCCCCCGCCTCCGTGCGAACACGCTCAACTGTCACGCCGCAGAAGACTTGCGTTCTGTAATCGAAGGCTGGATCGCCCGGAATCCATGTGCTGCTGCGGCCGCGTTCTTTGGTGCAGGATGTCTGATTGGCTTGTGCAGCGCTCGCCGAATGAACCGCTAGGTCCAATCATCGTGAGACGCTTTAGTGGCGACTCCCACCGCTAAAGCTCCTCGACGCCTTGCTACGGATTCCTCTTACCATTTACCACGATCTTTGCGGATTAAGGCCTAGGCTCCACGTGTAATAATACTAGTCCGATGTCCAACCTCCCACTGAGATCAGCACTTTTATTAGTCGACGTCATTAACGACTTCGCGTTCCCCGACGGCAAGGTTCTGCTCAAGCATGCGTTACCGGCAGCGAGACGGATGGCTAAAGTGAAGACGGCTGCCAAAGCCGTAGGAATGCCGGTTATTTACGTGAACGATAACTTCGGGCATTGGCAGTCGACCTTCCACGAGCAGATTGAGCGGTGTCGCGCATCCGAATGCCTGGGTCAGCCAATTGCGAAGCTATTAGCGCCAGAGAAAGAAGACTACTTCGTATTGAAGCCACGCCACTCCGGGTTTTACTCCACCTCGCTCGATGTGTTACTGGATTTCCTGAAAATTCGCACCATTATCCTGACAGGTTTCGCGGGAGACATTTGCGTTCTGTATACCGCCAACGACGCTTATATGAGATCCTATGAATTGATTGTCATCAATGACTGTATCGCGTCGGAGACCGCAGCCGGCAATGGCGCGGCCATTGAGCACATGAAAAACCGATTGAAGGCCCGCTCGATCAGCTCGAAAACGTTCCGGTGCTATGTGCGAAAATAGTAATATGACCGATTTCACATCCCCGGTTGTCTGAGCAAGACCGAAGCTCTTTTCGAAAAAACCCAGGGGCACTGATTTGCGGGAAGCCTTTTACGCTCGATCCGGTTCAGCTCTTTGTTGGTTCTTTCGTCTGTCCAAGTGGCGTTAGTCCGTAAGCGTGGCGTGAAGCACCGTGCGAATGACGTTGCCCGGCAATCCCGCGGCCTTCATTCTGGCCGATCGCCCCTCATGCGGCTCTTTGCCGGGCAGCTTGCCGGGCCTTGAGCCAGTTCGCCGGGGTGAGGCTTGCAGCTTCACCGGCTTTCATCGCCGGCAGGCGGGTCAGCACATTCTCCAGATAATTGCGCGGATCGATTCCGAGCCGCCGGCAGTTCTCAACGACGGTGTAGAGGATCGCGGTCTTCTCCCCGGCGGTCTCCCTTCCGACGAAGATCCAGTTCTTCGTGCCAAGCTTGGTCGGGCGGATCGCGTTCTCCACCAGATTCGTGTCGATCTCGACGCGACCGTCAGCCATGCAGACCTCCAGGTTCGGCCACTGGTTGAGGGCGTAGCGGACCGCCTTGCCGAGCAGGCTCTGGGGCAGGATCGAGCGACGCCTGGCCAGCAGGTCGAAGAGCTTCTTGAGCCGGGCATGGATCATGCGGCTTTGCGAGGAGCGCACGGCTTCGCGCAGGGCGGGACCGGCACGTGTTTGGCGCAACCGGCGCTCGATCCGGTAGAGATGCCCGATCTGGCGCAGGATCCACCCCACGAGCTTCGGGGCCTGGTCCTGTGCTTCGAAAAACTTTCGGCGGACGTGCGCGTGGCAGCCGGCAAGCGTCACTCCCGGCTTGCCCCTGCTCCATGCCGGATAGGCGGAGTAGCCGTCGCACTGGATGATCCGCTCCATCCCGCCGTCGCCAAGCAGGCCTGTCAACGCCCCTTGGTCCCGTCCCTCGTGCCAGCGGTAGAGGACACTGCCGCCGGGGATGTTGGAGGTCCAGAGGTAGCCGTTGCGGGCCTTGCCGTGGCCGGGCTCAAGATAGCGGATCGGGGTCTCGTCGATCTGCAGGTAGCCGCAGGCGCGGTGCTCTGCCTCGATCCCACGGTAGATGGCGGAGAGCCATTCGGAAGCAAGCAGCGCCCAGCCGCAGAGCGTCTTGCGGTCGAGACTGACTCCCTGCCGGGCGAAGATCCCGGCTTGGCGATAGTAGGGCAGATGGTCGGCGAAGCGTGCGGCAACCACTTCGGCAACGAGCGCGGGCGTGGCAATGCAGCGCTCCTGGATCGACGGCGGCAGCCCGGCGATTACCGGCTTGGCCAGCGGGTCGGCCTTGCGGACGTATTTGCGCCGGACCAGGCGGCGGCGCAGGAAGCGTCCGGGCCGGTAGTCGAGCTGCTCACGCACTTCCTCACCGATGTGCCGCCATGCCGCGGGATCTGCCTGCACTTCGGGCGGGTCGAGGATCTCCTCGATCACCGGCAGGTGCTCCGGGATGCGCGGCTGCCGCGGCTTCTTGCCGGGCTTGGGCCGATGATCCTCCTCAGCCGCCGGTCCGGGGCCTTCCGGAGCGGCGGCGGGCGCTTTTTTTGACGCGTCCGGGTCAAGCAGCAGTTCCAGTTGGCCTGGATCGAGGCTCTCGCTCTTGGCCCCGAAGATCCGGCGGGTCAGCGCGTCGACCGCCTGCTTGAGAAGCGCGATCTCGGCGGACTGCCGCGCGATGAGCTCGTCGCGTCGGTCGATCTCGCCCTGCATGCGCTGCCGTTCGTCTTCCGCCATCTACGATGCATGGCGTAGCAAGAATGCCCGGCGGCTGGCAAGCCGCGAGCTCATCCAAGCTCATACCACGGCCGCTTGCAGCCATCGCGCATGTCGATCCCATCAAGCAGGAAGGCAAGCGCGGTGGAACTGAGCCTCAGCTTGCCGTCGCGGATATCCGTTCCCTTCGGCCATGAGAATGTCCCGCGCTCAAGCCGCTTTGCCAGAACCCATAAACCGCTTCCGTCGAAGTAGAGGAGCTTCAGCAAGGTCCTGCGCTTGTTGGTGAAGGCGAAGACCGCACCGCTCTTCGGATCTTCCTTGAGCTTGCCGCTCACCGCGTCGTGCAAGCCGTGAAACGACTTCCGCATGTCGCAGGGCTCCACCGCGACGAAGACCTTGAGGCTGCCGGAGAAGCTCAGCATCGCGCTCCCTCCGCAAGGCACTTCAGCAGCTCCGCCACAAGCGGGGCTTGCCCGGCATGACGGAGTGAAATCACCACCCCGCCTGGCAACCCGATCTCCAGGGTGGGGATGGAGTCCCGCGCCACGGCACTGAAACCCTCCACTTCGGCAAGCACGAGCGTCCCGGACTCCGGGGCCGGCAACCCCGGGTATCCGCCGCGCTGGCGCTTCCGTGCCTGGAGCCACGTGGCGAAGGTCTGGTATTTCACGCCGTGCTGCGCGGCAAACTGCGGTCCGCTCAGACCGCTCGCCTCGTAGGCATCAAGCAGCATGTCCCGCTGCTCCCGACGGAAGCGGATCCTGCCGATGCAGTCCTGCTTCACCAGGTTCCCGTTCGTTGTCGTCATATTCACTATGGCTATGACGACAACGAGTCTTCGGCTGCAACAGCAAGCGCACGGTGCTTCGCGCCACGCTTACGTTAGTCCCGCCTCATTGTAAGTAACTCATGCCAATTGAGAGTTTCCTCTGCATCCCGCAGATGAAGAAAATTCCCGTGCCGTAGAAACATCTCCTCCATGAAGCACCTCCCTCCCCACGAAAACGCCGTTTATGAAGCTCTGACCGGAGCGATGGCAAAAGAGCGATCAAAGAGCCTTAGCTACGTGTTTTCCGTTGGTAAAGGTCGACTAGTGGTGGAATGCATCTTCATGCCGAATGATCTTGCGACTGCCTGCGGCCCGCGCCTACTTCCAGATCCTCCAGTAATGGAGAAACGAGGTGACTTGTGGTGAGCAGCACAACGTTGATCCTGAGGGAAGCGAGTGGATTCCTATCCCTTGGCCTACACGAAGAAGCGTGGGACACCCTCGAGACCTTGGACCCTGAAGACAGGGAGGGGCTGCCAGCAATCCGAATACGGACGGCGTGTGCAATCCATTGGCGCAAATGGGAACTTACCAGTCGCCTCGTAGGTCTTCTTCGGGAGGGTGATGCCAACGACAAAAGAACTGCAGCTGAGGCCTACATCGTCATGGCGATCGTCAGCATCCAAAATCGAGATTTCGAGGCAGCCCGACAATCTATTCGGGATTCCGTGATGGCGGACCCCACGATGGGAATCGCCTTAATCGACAACAGGAAAGTCTGCGATCTGTTGTGGCCCTCGGGCTTCTGCGTCTGGTGAAGACTAATTGAATCTTGCCTTTGCAGAGAGACCGTCGTTGTTCGTCCCCAGCCAGCACTGGCGCGCACTGGATACCGGCAATGAATGCCGGCGCAGCAGCGGGCCGAAGCATTCCATCCGAAGGTTGGAATGCCCTTCGACCCACGTACTCCTGCCATGCACTTTCCAGTCTCACTGAGCGAAATCCGTCACGTCATCCGAAGGCGGAAGCGAGTAAGATTCCGCTATCTGCGGCAAGAAGTGACCGCGGATTTCTACATCCTGGGACAAGCTTGGAAAACCTCGGCCTACGTGGTTCATGCCTGGTGCGTGGAACCCGAAGAAGGTTGGAGGCTTTTACGTTACGCGATGATCCAGAACATGGAGTCCGCAGGAGAGATGGAAGGCCCACGACCGGACTTCGACCCCTACCATAGGGACATCCAAATCATCGATACTCTTGCCTATCCCGGTCTGCCGAGACGCGGTGCGTGAGGATTTCCCCATGGATTCATTCAGGATTCTCTGTTCCCCGCGGGCTTCATTCCCCCCCGGCCCGTGGTGCGCTCCTCGAAGAGCACGAGGAGGGCACTGTCGTTCTCATCTGACGTCCAAAGGGCTCCAAAAATCCTTTGCATACGTTGACTTCCATGTACTGTAGACGGCGCTGATTTCTTCACGACCGGTGGAAGCCGGGGGGCTTGAGAAACCACCGTCGCGACGAATCCAGCGAACCATTGCAATGATCGGGCGCGTTCTCTCCAACGCCTCGCTCGGAGCGAAAAAGTCGATCTCTCATTCGGGGGGACGAGAGATCGACTCAGCCATGGGTGCCCTCTCCATCGTTCGGAGAGGGCACCTCCGGTCTGGCACACACGCACACCGGTGCCTCCGGGGGGAGCCACACTCAGAACATAGCGCTAGGAACGTCGCAAGAAGTTCGCGAATCAGTTAGATTAAAGCCGCGCCATTTTCCGCCCTAAGTTCGCCATGAATCTTTCCCGGCTCAGTGCTCAGCAGCGAGCAATTTTGAATCTCGCGAAGAGGAATGGTGGGAAATGTTCGGCCGAGTCCATTTATAGGGAGTTGTTCGGGCATCCTCGCAAGAATGGCAACGGAGTCGGTCGCCGTGATCCTATACCCCAATCTACTCGCGTCATGGTATCTTGTCGCCTCGCGCGATTGGTCAATCGCGGGCTGCTGGAGCGCTTGGCGGATGGCAGAACCTTCATATTAACGAATCCCCAGCGAGAGGATCTCTACTGACGGCTTCCTTCGCGCACGGACTCCTTTGAAATTCTATACCACCTCGGAGAGAAACTTCTCAGTCTTGGCGTCGCTTCAACTCACGTCATGAGCACACGACGGGCATCTGGGAGGATTGCCCGCGTGCCCGACACGAGCGCCCGCGGGTCTGTCCCCGCGGGCGCTTCATTCCACCCTTACCATTCGCTTGCCTTTCGCAACATATGCGGGGTTCTGCAGGCCGAATTGTCTGGGTGAACGCCTGTCACGGGAGGACGATGAAGGATGGCCTCACATCTAATGAAGAACGGCGAGGTCTGCTGTGACCTCATTCCATCAGCCACTCACCCACTTCCGGTAACCAGATCGCAGACTTGGCATTTCTGCACGCTCGTGGCCGACCAAAAGGTAGAAGCGCGCGTAACGGATCGCTTTTCACTCCGCTGTCCTGCGCTCGCCGGACCGCTACCGTTCCGATTTTCTCAATGCCGTCTGGGCGTTGAGGGGTGGGAAGTGGAGGGACAGCTCCTCTACTGAACGGTTGCGCAGACGCGGGGCCTTTGAGGCCCGGCGGAAATCCCAAGCGGGGAAACTAGGCAATATCACTACAGGTTTCGCAGCCTCTGCAGGGTTAAGCCCGGCAAATCACCTCGTCGGAGGACGATGCCGGACGATGGTCCAAGATGGACTCTCACCTCATGAGGAACGGGGAAGTATGCTGCAAACTGCTCTCGTCCTCCAAGCACTCGTTCCCCGTGTTTCGGGACAATCGCTGGCACGGCTGCACTCTCATCTCTGACAGGCGGATCGAATCTCACTCTCCTGACCTTCTGACGATCCACTTCTCGTCTTCCTCCAACTCCATCCCTTTCGAGCTCGATAGCTGTTCCGAGGGAGCTGACGGTTGGGAGCTTCAGGGCAGGGTTCTCTACTGACCAGGGTTCCAACCGTCGTAGCGATGACAGCCAATGTTACCCTCGCCACCGTCAGAGACGCGGTCCGCACGTATTCTTGCGCAAAGTTCAACTACGAAGGTCTGCCGGTTACGGCTGATCTCTACCTTCTCGGGCAAGGGGGCCGGCATATGGCCTACTTAGTTCTCGCATGGTGCCTTTTCCCTGAGCCGGAATGGCGGTGTCTGCGATACGCTCACATGAAGGACTTTGAGGTGGTTGGGCCCGTCGAGAATCGTCGTGAGGACTATGATCCACGGCACCCCGACATCATTTTGATCGACACCTGTGTGGCAGCAACCGGATGGCGGAATGCCTAGGATGGCTTGCGGGTTCACCCTGCAGGCGCTTCATTGCAGTACCTCCTGGGGTCGAGGCATGTGATGTGGAGAGAAAAATTCTCTTCCGATGACTCCTTCGGTGGCGCGTATCGAGATGTCAGCTTATCCACCAGTGGTGAGACGTGGGCGGAGGTCTTTCGAAGTAGGTTGGGCCGTCGCTCCCACGGACAGCATACGGTGAAATGGAATCCGGCGGGTCCACGGGCCCTCCGGGGTCATACAAGCCCCCCCCGGATGGAGGGGGGCAACCCTAGCACGGCGTTTGAGTCTGAATGATGGTGACCGCTACTAGAGAAGCAGTAGCAAGGGGGAAAATCGGCTATAAAACGAGGCCTCTGGCAGAGGCTAGAATCCAAACGCACGCGTGATCACGTTATAGGGGCATAAAAGGTTTGCTCCGCTTAAACAAAGTCGCGTTCTCTCCGCGCGCAACTACCCACTATGACCACCCGCACCCCTTCACGATTGGGCCTTCTCTCACTCATCGTCTCCGCTGCGCTAGCAAGCGCAGCACAGGCGGCCATCACCTTCTCCGGCGGCGGCAGTGATCCCATCACGATGACCCTCACCACGGATCTCGTGATCCCGGTCACCACTACCTCCAACAGCACTTACAGCATCGGATTGCTGCTTCCCGACGTCTATTCGACGGCGGCCACCGGCTTCGCTCGCGACGCCGTGAACGAAACCTACGGCACCCCCGGGAGCATCACCGTTACCATCAACCTTGCATCGGGCGGCAGCGTTCCGGGCTATTTCTTCCAAGCGTTTGGAGGCCTTTCCTCCGCCTCCGGTGCCATTGGCGTGCACGACTTCTACGGTGGCATCCTGCTCGATTCCGGTCCGAATCTCAAGGTGGGAGACTCCATCACCGTGAAGGCAGGAACCCTCACCTTCAGCTCGGAATTCATCCGTCTGCCGGACAAGCCAATCGAGTCGATCAAGATCTACAACGGGAACACACAGGCATTCATTACGGCTGCCAACCCGGTTCCGGAGCCCACTGCCGCCCTGCTTGGTGGCCTCGGCGTGCTCGGCCTTCTCCGCCGCCGCCGCTGATACTTGCGTATTTCATGCAACCCACCGTCCGGAAGGATGGTGGGTTTTTTCGTTTCTGGAGACTGCCGTCCACATTTCGGCGATTCGGGCGCAGTTTGGCGAAGCAACCGTGGCGTGCTCCTCCTTGGTGGCGGCGGCCTTGATCGCCTCTAACGCCAGTTCGACGGCCGTTGCGATGAGGCTTTTTGTCTCCCTTTCCGTAATTGGCTAGGTGAAGAGTCATCTGAACTTCATCCGCGAAGGGATTTCTCTGGCCAGCGTTGGAGGTGCTTCGCTTTTCGCTGCGGCGAACTTGGCTAATAGAGATCCGACGATAGATTCCAAACATGGCGCTCACCGAAAATTGAGATCGTCGCTGTTCCACATGATTCGATCCGGTCCGGCGCAGCGGATCTCCATCTCGCTCGATGAGATCTGGTGGAAAAAGTAAGGCGTTCCCCAAGGATCGACGAGCTCCCCCTCGTCATTGAGCCGATGGCCATCCCAGAGCTTGATCACCACCTTCCTCGGGTTACGTCCATTAAGCGCGCTGATGATCTCCGCATTGTTCCCCACGGGATTGCCTCCGAGCATGAGGCGGAAGTCCCGCAGCACGAACTGAAGATGCCCGATATCCTGCTGCACCCCCCCGATTCCTGACATGTCAGGAAGGGGAACATCTTCGGGCTTCTCCGTCGCGGAAGCGCCGGCGGGAAGTCCCGGAGGCCCCCCTACCTGCGCTCCTGCCGGGGCGGCTTTAGTGGCTGGAGGCGGTGTAGCGGGAGATGGTGTCCCCGTGCCCGGAGGAACAGGAACCTCTACTTCCTCCGGGGCCGCTACCACTGACGAAGTCGCGTCGGGAAGGGTGTCTGAGGACGGTCGAGCCTGATGCTGTGGTGAAGTTGTGGAAGGCATGGCACTTTTGGAACCATGCCATACCCAGAATCCTATCCCCCCTACCACAGTGAGCAGAGCCAGTCCTTTGAATCTGTTGGCATGCATCAGGTCGTGCGCATGAAGCCGAGGTTCCTGTTAGAAAAGTGAGTCAGATTGGGGAAGATCAAATTGAGTCCCTCTTCGCTGACGCCGAACCATCTTCCCAGCGTAGCACTGTATGCATCAACGGAGGTGGTGGGAATCCATCTCCCTCCGCCCGCATCGTCAGGGCTGCTGCCAAGAAATTGGTTCGGGAAAGCACCATAGGTCTTGCCGCCATCAAGGGCGCTGGTTGCTTCGCCATTGCCGCCGAAGATGAAGTGATGTGCACCCCAGCCGTGATCGCTACCGAGTCCATTTGACCGGAAGGTTCGGCCGAAGTCGGACGCGGTGAAGGAAACCACCTTGTTCTGGATCCCGAGGTGATCGCCCATCACCCCCAACTGCTCCAAGGCGCGCTGGAAGGCGAATACGGCGTCGCTCAGCTCGGTGAGAAGCTGGGCGTGGGTGCCCACCGATGGATTCCCGGAAAAAACTTGGTCCGCGTGGGTGTCGAAGCCCCCTAGTTGAACGAAGAAAGTTTGTCGCTTCGACATTCCCAACGCAACCCTGGCAGCAATCATGCGGGCCACCATCTTGAGCTGGCCACCCAGCGAGGTCCTTGGGAACCCGAGTCCGGTCCACGGTGACCCACTCGGCCATGCGATGTCCCATACCCATTCACCGGGAGAGCCATCCGTGCAGCGTTCACCGACCTCCACGGTGTCATCGAGCGCTTGGTTGACATTCACGCCGCTGGCTATGGCATTACCCAGCACGCCGGCATAGGCGCTGCGCTGCATGTTTTCCGGCGTGGGAATCTCGACAATCTTTCCCAGTGCTTGGTGCCATCCTCCAAGCCATTCGTAGCGCTGTGGTCCTTCCGGAGTGGCTGGGCCGATCGGAAGTCCATCAGTCAGGGTCACCGCCCCCTTGGACGCCACGCTGAATGGATGAAAGTGCTCACCCCGCTGGAACGTGTTCGTTCCCGAGACTGAGATATTGAGGGATGCCAATTGGCCGACATCCTCCACCCCATTCAACAGCCAGTCCCCCATCCGCCCGGCCCAACCGGTCTTCGGCGGCTCATCGGGCCAAGAGGTTTGCCAGTGTGTGGTCTGGTCGCTGTGGGAATAAAGCTGCGGAGGAAGAGCCGCAGTGCCGGCCAGATACTCGGCCTTGATCACCGGCCGCACCAATGGCCCCACGTTGAAAAGCACAGCGGCCTTCTTCTCCTCGAAGAGTTTCTTAATCCCCCCGCCCCCTGCCGCCGTGCCCAGCGCCGGATGCAGGGCGAAGGGATGAATGACCGGGTCGCTGCCTGATATTGGTACGGTTAGCGGCTCCAGACCTGTCTTGATGGCGAGCAGGTTCCGGATGTCCTTGTAGTTTTGATACGGTGTCGACCTGGTGTCGATGATGGTGTTGTCCGAGTCATTGCCACCGGCAAGGAAGATACAGCAGAGAGCCTTGTAATCACTGATGTCATCCAACGGTCCCTGAGCAGAGGCTGTGTTGATGAGGTTCAGGTCCCGCATGAGGGCGGATGCAGCGAGAGAACCGACTCCCGCGCGCGCCGCATGGCTAAGGAATCCACGGCGCGAATAGAATTTGAGAAGGTCTTTGGGAGGCATGGGTTTTATCGTTGAATGATGAAATCGGGCGAATTGACCATCAGGTTGACGACTGTGAAAAGGCGCTCACGCGGCGATGAATGGTCGTGGAGCGTCGACACCGTGCGGCCCGGATAGGTGTAGGTGGTGTCATGTGCGATGGTGAAGCTGTTCGCCGTCGGCACTGCGGTGATGACGTGGGTCTTGCGGGGTTGCTCGGCCACGGGCGCAGGGTGGAACATGATCCGATCCCCGACCGCATACGTGTGTGGCACCGAAGTTGTGATCGTGACCTTATTGTCCACCACCGTTGAACTGCTGCTAACCGTCTTGTTGGTGACGAAGTCCTTGATCACCTGCTTGCCCTCAGCCGGGAACTGCCCTGCCATCAGGCGTTTGTTCAGTTCGTCGATCAGGTTGTCCAGATCGTTGCTGGCCATCAGGGACATCCACGGAGTCAGATCCATGCAAATGATCTTGTTCCCCTGCAGGAAGCTGGCCAGCCCCTGCGTGCCGCTGCGGGGCGGCCACATGAAGAAGGCGTCGTGCACGAAGTTCGCCTGGTTGATCACACTGGTTCCAGTCGTGAGCTGGAATTCCGGTGTCGTGATGTCAGCCCCCATTTGCGGGAACTGATAATCGGGCCGGTAGAAGTTGAAGACCGATGGAGCGCCCAGCGGAGTCTGATTCAAATCTCCCTGCCAATGGTTTGCAGCCGGCACAAAGCTCGTAGTGTGCATCTTCCACAGATTCACTGCGGGATCACCGTCCGTGGAAGGGAACGCACGGGCAAGTGCAGTGATGCGAAGGACAGGTTCTCGCTGCTTTCCGAAGGTCGGTTGAGTGAGCATCGATGCGGACCTGGCTTCGTGATCTAGCAGGATGGCCTTTACAACGGAGTCCATGTTGCCCCGGCCGTTGCGGCGGTCCTGGCCGGTGATGGGATCAATCCCGCTGGTGCCGTCGTTATTGAAGGCGGCAACCACGCGATAGACATAGCCCGGGCTCGGATTTGAGGTGACGAGGCGCTGGATCAACTGCCGGCAGATGAAGGGACCGCAATTTGGATGGTTGAAGATCGAGTCGAGCACTGCATCCAGTTCTGCATTTGGGAGGCCTACATAGGTAGGGTCCGAGGCAAGGCCGGAGATTGAGGCGTGGCTACCGTAGGCGGGGACATTCTGGCTGCCAAACTTCGGCATGCCGGGAAGCACCTCGTTGTTCAGTATCCGCTTTTGGCCAGTAAAGTGTTTTCCTGGATAGGAAATCATCGGACGGATGTATTCCGGCACGTGCCTCTCCGGCGGGGCGGCTGGGGCTGGGGCATCAGGATCCGACTGCTTCAGAAGATTCCATTGGGCAATCAGATCCGCGTCGTAAAACCAGGGATTGTAGCCCGGAATGTGGTATTCGTAGTCCCATCCCGTGAAGATGTGAGCTATCCCTTCGACGGTTTTCTGGTCATAGGTCGGGACAGGCTTGCCCGCGGAATTGAGCAGCAATGAACCGTCCGGGTTCAAGCGGTGCATCCCGATGGAGAAAAGCTGCAGCAACTCGCGCGCATAGTTTTCGTTCGGAACGCGTGCGGTCGACACGAGCGTCGGATCGGCATCCGGCTTCTCGTTCCTGAGCATGTTCAGGTAGAGCCCCATGGCGGGGTGCAGGGTGACATCTTTCAGGATGGTGCGGAAATTCCCAAAGGCGTTCTTCGCAAGGGCATCGTCATAGTAGTCACTGGTCGCGTCCGAACGAGGGTTCAGCGCGGTGTTGGAAATCACCATGGTCTGACTCAGGGCGAACGCGACACGCTGGCGGAGTTGGTCACGCCCGGTGATCGCGGCACGCCACCAAGCGGAGTAAAACAAGTTGTGCCAGTAATGGTTGCCCGATCCTGAGGAATCCCACGTTCTCTTTTTCTGGACGTAGTCATGCAGGCGGGTCTGGGGGATCACGGCAGGATTCATTTGCTCGTTGATCCACCCTTCGAATCCCAGAGACTGAACGCGGGACACGTCGTAGGGAATGACGTTCGAGCCTGAACCTGCGGCCGTGGCGTTGGTCCAGACATCGTTGATGTCATAGGTAGCGTCGGTGAGCCATCCGCTCGGACCGTAGGTCGCCTGTGTGAGGAAGCGCACAGCCGCATTGTAGTTCTTGTGGCTCTCCGGATTGGAGGCATTCTGCGGGGAGTCCGTCCAAGTCAAGGCCGCCGGCGGGGTGAAAACCGGTGCCGGCTTGCCGAGACGGTTCCACAGTGCAGAGGCCGGAATGATCTGCGTGGGCGTCGTGACATTGATCGGATCCTGATGGGCGGGAGTCGTTGGCACGAGCCAGCCAACCTTGATGTGGTTGCCTCCGGTGCCCGCCTTGTGCCGCACCTCGATATGGTAGGGCTTGCCCTTCTCCAGCCAGAGCAGTGTGGACTTCCCGGCATTGGCATCAGTCCAGTTGTTGGCGTCGGTGGACGATGTGACCGAAGCGCGGAGAATGGAATTCACCGGATCGTCATCATTGCTGATGTAAAGCTGGGCGGTTCCGGAAGCCAGCAACCAGAAGCGATAAACACCGCTCGCAGGTGGCACGAGATAACCCCGGAAACGCTCGCCGTAATTCACGCTGGCGGAACTGTCCTCCAAGGGATTGTTGTCCCGATCCGTGGTGCCCGGCTGCGAGCCCGGACTGCCCGGAACGGTCCCCAGCGGGATGGTGGAGATGTCGGTGCCCGTGATGCCGGTCCATCGGTCGTGCTGTAGACCGGATGGATCAAAGCTCAGTAGATACTTCACTTGGCCTAGGTTTGCAGCGGCATAGTCATTTGCATTGCCCAGGACATTGCTCCAGAAACTCAGGTCGGGGTAACCGACTGCCCGCAGGCGACCATAGATCATGGAGGAAACAGCCTTGAGCTGGCCTACGTTCACAGCGGCGAAATCTTCCCGCGTGATCCCGGGGGCAGGCGCGGCGTTCCAAGATGCGACTAGATTGTTGAGTGCCCGGCCCGCGCCATCACTGGTACCGGCGCCATCGACCTCATCGGGCAGGCGACTGTTCATCTCCGCCACCGCGGCGGCCACCATGGTCTTGAGCTGACCTTCATTGACTGTGGCGAAGTCATCGCTCGCCGGATAGTGGCCACTAGCCCAGAGAGGTGTCGCGGCAGGTGGATCGAGACGTTTGATCACGTCCCGCTCGAACCACCAGGCGGGAAAGTGGACAGGCTTGTCCGACGGAACCGGCCCGGCTAAAAGCTGGGTCGGGAGGAAGCTTCCTACGCAGCCAAATGCGAGGGAAAGCAGCAGCGGACGGTGCAGAAGAGGGACCTGCCGGAAGCTTGGATTAGGCGTCATGCGCGGGTAGGGTTGGAGAGGTGGGCCCGGAGAATTGCGGACGGGAGCGCCTTCATCTCGAAAGCGAGCAACCGCAGGATACCTCCCCGGACAGGCAGACGGATTTCAAGACGATCAGGGCTTTTCCCCGCTCGTGAAGGTGCCCATGGACAGCTCGCCGGAAGGCTGGACGAGAACCTTTCCAGATGTGGTAACCCGAAGGGCATTCTTCCGGGCCGACGTGCCCGTTCCAGCACCCACGGTGAAAACGCCCTTGCCACGATCTGTGGCGGGGGTCGTCGCCTCAGTGGATGTGTCATTGTAGGCGCCCACGATCACTTGACTGGACCCGGCAGGAACCGTCCCAAAAACGGTTCCCGATCCCGCCGCGAGGCTGCCGTTCTTCTTTACCACGAGAGCGTTGGAGCGGTTTGACGCGTCCACCCCATTCCCCACCACGAAGATATCATCCGTCGCAACCCACTGCGTGTGATGCGGGGTGCCCGCGAAATTGTAGGTCCCAACCACCGTTGAAGCGTAGGCTTGCGAAACGGTGCCTATTCCCATCGCAGTGCCGTAATAGGCATTGGCTTGGGACTTGCCCATTGCGGTGGAGTAATCACCACCTGCGGCAGAGTTGCCCATTGCGGTCGAATACGGACCGTAGGTAGTCGAGTTTCCCATCGAGGTTGAGTACGTCGCATTGACGTGCGTTCCTGAGTTGCCCAAAGCGTTGGAGTAGTGCCCTGCGGCACTCGATTCTCCCGTGGCAACGGACCTGTTTCCTGTGGCCATTGAATTCGGCCCTGTCATCAGCGAACCAGTAACGCGCGCGTTTCCGGAACGCTCGACCATAAAGGCATTCGACCTGGAGCTGCCGTTTATACCGTTGCCCACAATGAACAGTGCATCGGACCAGTTCAGGTTCGGTGTACTCGTGCCTTGGAGCGTGTTGAAGTGGCCCACAACGAACTGGCTGTATCCTTGGGCCGTGGTTCCATAGCCGAAGCCGCCGGAATACACGCCGGGTGCCGTCACCGTATTACCGAAAGCAAAAGAATTTGCGCTGCTGGTGCTGCCGCTTCCAATCGCAAGAGCCGTCTGACCTGCGGTCAGGACTGAATGTCCGCCGACCTTGAGGGTGCCGTTGTTTACCTCTACGTTCAGCCCATCGAATTTCGCGGTCATGGCGGGGCTTGCGATGCTGAATAGCGGTTTGTCGGTGGAGAGTCCGCTGATCCATTTATCCCCCTTCCACACGTTGAATACACCGCGTCCGTAATCTCCGGCAGTGTCGGACGCCAAGACGATATCGACGGGGTTTCCGTAGAGGGTCAATCCGCCGTCGATGGCTCCGCGGCTCAGGCTTTCATCGGGGCTGTACAGAAGCAGCCCCCCGTTATAGGAGCTGAATTCCATCGAGTGAAAAGTGCCTGCGGAATTGGTGCCGGTGAACGGGTAGATGGCACTGTCGGAGCCAGGCGCTCCGAAGGTTGCGCCAAGGGGAAAATTGGTCTGGGAGTAGGAAGCTCCTACGAGGGAGAGAGACAACGTGAGGAAAACCGAGGAGGATCTCATTGGGAAGGGTCTATTCTTGGATTCAGAAACAAGATTCGTGATCTTCTATCAGAAACATATGAGCAATACCGCTCGATCAAAGGGAAGTTGATTTCGATCAATGTCTCATTTTGGATGCTGATGACCGAATTACCCCCTAGCGCAGTCATCTTCCAATTAGGCAAATCCTTTCAGACGGATCTGGCGTCGATCCACGATCAACCGTCGGGCAAAGTCCCAGTTTGTGGCTAATTTCCGTCGGAATGGATCCGATTTTGATATTGTTGGTTGGCGCGTCTGAATTCTGAAAAATGACGCGCCCCGATTGCCTGAATAGAGTCACAGCATACTTCGCCGAAGTTGACATGCCGTCGCCAGACCGCCCGCAGAATCCCCGAGCTGAACGTGCAATATTTATTTCTAATCCTCGATGAGTAGAACGAAGGCCACTTTTTGGAGTGGCACGGGCCCAGTGATTGGATAGTCTCATTCCCGTTGGGGCTAGCACCTCGACCCGCATTCTCAGGCCCGGACCACGAATCCAGGCGCGGAACAAAGAACAGAGATTTGAGGGCAACCTCGGCTACCCGTCTGCGAGTCGTGTCGCGGGGGGAACGCGTGCTAGCGCTGCCGGGGTTGCCCTCTCTCTTTGACCCGAGAAATGAACAAGCGACAGATGAGCCCCGCACCAGTGGAAACCGGGGACAACGTGCAGATCGAATTCACCGCCCCCGCCTCGTTGCGGCAGCGGCTACGCCAGGAGGCGGCAGCAAACCGTCTCACCGAGGACCAAGTGATGAACGCCGCGCTGATCGGCTACCTCGATGGCGCCGCTGCGGAGAACCGCTATCTCAACTCGATCCTCGACGGCCCGCTTTGCAGACGGAACCGGATCGAGGTCATGGAGCCCCGTTGCTTCGTGGACGTCGAGCTGATGGTGCCGGCGTCCGCCAAGGCGCTTTTCCTCGGCCCCGGGCTTGCCGAGCTCCCCGCATCCTCCGTGCGTGACGAGGAAGACGTGACGCTTCGCGCGAGGCAGTGGAAATCGCCCCATCAGCTCTCCCCCGGCTTTGTCGCCCCCGCACGGCGGGAGTGCCTTGCCGAGATGCAGAAGGAGGTGCCATCAGCCCCTGCCGCATTCCGCTTCAAGGAGGCGGATTGGCATCGGATCGAGCGGCTGGCCGTGAAGCTGGAGATCACCGTCGGGGACTACCTGCTCGGCACGGTTGGCTATGCGGTGTGGCTGGACCGGACCAAAAAGGCAGCAAAGGAAGGAGGTGCGCGTTGATTGCGACCCACCCACCCTCCCCCGGCTTCTACTGGTGGCGGTCCGATGCCCTCGACGCGTGGCAGGTGCTCGAGGTGAAGGCCGACCTGCAGGAAGGCGGGGCACTCTACGTCCGCCAAGACTATGCCGACGTCTATCAGGCTGGCGACGCCCCCGACCATCCATGGTTCGGGGAGTGGGTCGTGCCCGCGATCGAGCCGCCGGCCGTAGAAAGGGGGGCGTCATGATTGCCTCCGAGCCACAGTGGATTCACCGGGCCATCTTTGCGCCCGCTGACGTGAAGCCGCTCAGCTTCGATGTGCCATCCGCTCTGATCGAGGATCTCAACTCCTTTTGGGCAGAAAAGCCCGACTGGAGGAAGGGAAGCATCCTAGGGATGATCGGCCACAGCATCGCAGTGGCGCTCAATCACCGGCAAATCTGCGGCCCGGAGCCCTTCAACAAACCGTCAGCCGCGGGGGTCAAGTCCCCGAAATCACGGCTGCAATCGCTCAGGAAAGGCCTTCGCACCGGGGCCTGCACCCGGCTTGAAGTCGCGATTTTGGGTGATGCGTGGCGGGCGGTTTGTTCGGCAGCGAGCGACTGGGGCATTTCCCCGGCTGAGTTCATTCTGGCCGCCATCGACTACCACGCGGCCCTTGGGCGGCGGGAGGTGGCGAAGCGACAGGCGCGCAGTCCGGTCGAGCGCTTCGAGCAGGCATTGGCCCGCGAGCACCGCCAGCGACGGAAGCAGCCGGCCACCCGTGGCGAATGAAGATCCAGGCCTCGCCCTCGCAAGGGGGCGGGGCCTTCTTTTACAGTTCTGTTGCGGCTGGAAAGAAGCGGGGGAAGCCTGCCGGCGCATGAAATTCTGCGATCTCCCTATGTTAGAGCGATGGAACGCCCTAGACATCCACCTTGTCCCGATGATCGAGGCGGCCACGAAGGCCGCAACTGTCAGTCCCACGGAAGAAATGGCGGTCGCCGAAATAGCGGAGCGTCATGGGCTGAGCGTGCTGATGATGGTCCGAAAGCTGAGAAGGCATGGCGGACTCCCCTACCGGTTCGGAACGAAGTGGTTCATCAGAGCCCGTTCCTACGCCCTCGCCCTCACTGCCATCGAGATCGAGCAAAACAGGGCCGAGTGAAGCTCATGGAGCAATCTGCTCGCCGGGCAAAGCGGGAAGGAGAGCGTGGCGGCGCGCGGAAGCCTCACAGCGCTCCACGAACCCCGAGACCGTCAGCAAGTCCGAGACATCCCAGCTCCCGGCCGCGCCGGCTTCAACCACGGCGGACTGAATCAGGGTCATCGGCTCAGCCTCTTCCTGCCACTCTCCCGATTCAGCGGCCTTCCCGGTCATCTGGCCCGTTGCCCAGTGCTTCACGACTTCCAACTCGGCGGGAGTGAGGTCGCGGCCCGCGGAGCCGCCTGGTTGCCACTGAAGCTGCAGCGAGAGCGGTTCCTTCCGCCGTCCGCGGAATAGGAGCACCTCCACAGCCGTCTCGGCCTCGCTTCGCAGCACTTTCCCCAGCACGATCCCAAAAGGTCCGAGCGTCCTGCCGGTTGAAATCAGCCGAAAAGCCTTCATGGGGACGTAGGTGCACCATAGCTGCACCCACCTGTTAGATGTGGCTCAAAAACAAAGGCCGCGATTTCTCGCGACCTTTTGCTAATCAAAACAGTGCGCGCGAGAGGACTCGAACCTCCACGGGGTTGCCCCCACTAGAACCTGAATCTAGCGCGTCTACCAATTCCGCCACGCGCGCGTTTGTTTGTCTGCTTTCCTCCGGTCCGGGACCGGCGGGCCGCGAAACCATCACGGCGGACAGGGTTTTGCAATCCCGATTCTACAAAAAATTCACGGACCGGCCCGAAGGCTCTTCGCCGCCCCCTCCGCCAGCCTTCCCACGGCGCTCCACGGCGGCCTCGCCACGCCGGGTTGTAGGCGCGCGCGGCCCCTCCCCTCGCCTACCTGCTTACCTGTACGCGGGCTGCGGAGGCGGGCGGTGGGGTTGGGCTGAGGGTGGCTATCCCGGATTCCGGGGGCTTCGTCACGTTTCACCGGGAGAATCCACGGGGGCGGCCCGCTTTCTCCGTTGCCAAGGGCGGGAGGGAAGACGCAGCTTCGCTCATGCGAAATCCGGCCCCATTGATTCTCAGCCTGATCCTCGCCGCCGTGGCGGCGTTTTTCATGATCCGAAAACCGGCCCCGCCGCCGCCCGCGGCGGAGCCACCCGCTGCCGAGGGCAGCGAGCCCGCCAAGGAGGGCGACACGGCCGCGGCGGAGAAACCCGACCCCGCCACCACCGAGCCGGCGACGCTCTCGGTGAAGACGGACACGGAGGCCGCCGACGCCACGGCGAAAACGTGGCCGCAGGAGCAGAGCGACATCGCCGCCGACCCGAAGGCCGTCTTTGGCAAGCTGGAGAACGGCATGCGCTACATCATCTACCCGAATGCCGAGCCGCCGGGCCGCGTCTCGCTGCGCATGCACATCGCGGCGGGCTCGCTGATGGAGGCGGATGACCAGCGCGGCGTGGCTCACTTCCTGGAGCACATGGTCTTCAATGGCTCGAAGAACTTCACCCCGGACGAGCTGATCCCTCGGATGCAGCGCCTGGGCATCGCCTTCGGCGCGCACGTGAATGCCTACACGTCCTTTGACGAGACGGTGTACATGCTGGACCTGCCGGATCTCTCTGAGGAGATCATGAAGCTGGGCTTCACCATCATGCGCGACTTCGGCGATGGCGCGAAGCTGGATGCCGAGGAGATCGACAAGGAGCGCGGCGTGATCCTTTCCGAAAAGACCAGCCGGGATACGGTGGGCTTCCGCCTGATGGAGCAGCAGTTCGCGGAGCTGCTGCCGGGCTCGCTGCTCACGAAGCGCTTCCCCATCGGCACCGAGGAGGTGATCAAGACCGCTCCGCGCGAGCGCTTCGTGGATCTCTACACGCGCTACTACACGCCGGAGCGCATGACCTTCGTCGTGGTGGGCGATGTGAAGCCCGAGGAGATCGAGGCACGCATCAAGGAGAACTTCTCCTCGCTGACGAATCCCGCGGACCCGGGCAAGAATCCCGAGCTGGGCGAGATCAAGAAGATCGAGGGCATGCAGGCCGCGGTCTTCTCGGACAAGGAAGTGACTTCCACGGATCTCTCGCTGGTGTCCGTGCGCCCGTACAGCATCGTGCCGGACAGCTCGACGCGCCGGCTCTCCATGCTGCCGCTGGGCCTGGCGAATGCGGCGATCGGCCGCCGCTTCGAGCGCATCTCGAAGCAGGATGGCTCTCCCATCGCGAAGGGCAGCTCGTCGCGCGATGAGCTTTTCAACTACGCCGAGATCGGCTCCTTCGACGTGACGGCCGCGGATGACCGCTGGCAGGACGCGCTGCCGGTGCTGGAGCAGGAATTCCGCCGCGCGCTGGAGTTCGGCTTCACGGATGCGGAGATCGCGGAGGCGAAGGCGAACGTGCTGAATGCCTACCAGCAGGCGGTGAAGACCGCGCCGACCCGCAAGTCGGAATCGCTCGCCACGGGGATCGCACGCTCGATCAATGATGGAACGGTCTTCTCCACGCCGGAGACGGACCTGGAGATCATCGCGAAGGGCCTGGACACCATGACGGCGGAGACGTGCCACGCGGCCTTCCGCGAATTCTGGGCGGACCAGGGGATGCACCTGGTGCTGACGACGAAGCAGGAGCCGGAGAATGCCCGCGCGACGCTGCTGGCCATCTACGAGGAGTCCCGTAGCAAGCCGGTGGAGGCACCGGAGCAGAAGGAGGCCGTGGAATTCGCCTACACCGACTTCGGCCCCGCCGGCACGGTGAAGTCGCGGAAGGAAGTGGAGGGCCTGGAGTTCTCCCAGATCGTGCTTTCCAATGGCGTCCGCCTGAACCTGAAGAAGACGGACTTCGAGAAGGGATCCATCCGTCTCACGACGCGCTTCGGCAGCGGCAAGCTGACCCAGCCGAAGGACATGCCGGGCCTGGATTTGTTCGCCAGCTCGGTCTTTGACGCGGGCGGCCTGGGCAAGCACTCGGTGGACGATCTCCAGCAGATCCTGGCCGGGCAGAATGTCGGCACGGCCTTCGCGGTGGGCGACGATGCCTTCACGCTCGGCGGCCGCACCACGCCGGAGGACATCGGGCTGCAACTCCAGATCATGTGCGCGCAGCTCACCGACCCCGGCTACCGGGAGGAAGCGGTGGCGCAGTTCAAGAAGGCCATCCCGATGATCTTCCAGCAGCTCCGCCACACGCCCGAGGGCCCGCACGCGCAGATGGAGGCATGGCTCCACGGCGCGGACTCGCGCTGGGGTGTGCTCACCGAGGAGAAGCTGGGCAGCTACACCATCGAGGATGCGCGCAAGTGGCTCACGCCCGCGCTGACGAAGGACTACCTGGAGCTCAGCATCGTGGGTGACTTCGACGAGAGCACGCTGCTGCCGCTGGTGCTGAAGACCTTTGGCGCGCTGCCCGCACGCGCGGAGAAGAAGGCCGACCTGGCCGCCGCACGGAAGATCAACTTCCCGAAGGGTGCCGCTGAGAAGACCTTCACCTACGATAGCAAGATCGCCCAGGGCACCGCCATCGTGGTATGGAAAACGGAGGGCCTGCGCGGGAATACCAAGCTCTTCCGCCGCCTGAACCTGCTCGGCAGCATCCTCAGCGACCGCCTGCGCGAGGAGATCCGCGAGAAGCTCGGTGCCTCCTACAGCCCGAATGCGGGAGCGACCGGCTCGGACGGCCTCGACGGCTACGGCTACATGATGGCCATGTGCGTCGGCAAGGCGGAGGACACGAAGAAGCTGGCCGACACCGCCACCGAGATCGCCAACCTGCTCGCCCGCGACGGCACGAATGACGACGAGCTCGACCGCGCCCGCAAGCCGATGCAGGCGACCATGGAGAAGACGAAGCGCGACAACTCCTACTGGCTCGGCACCGTGCTCGCCCAGTCCCAGGAAGACCCCGCCCGCCTCGACCTCATCCGCGGCCGCGATGCCGACTACGCCTCCATCACCGCGAAGGAGCTGCACGACATCGCCATCAAATACCTCGGCCAGAAGCACGCGCTGAAGGTGCTGATCCACCCGGAGACCGAGAAGAAGGCCGAGGGCGAGTAAGCCATCACTTGGAGTGTAGGCTTCACGTCGACAGCTCACCGCACCGCGCTGGCCCCGATGCCAGCGCACCTCACCAAGCCAAGGAGCGATGACACCCGTCATCGCTCCTTTTCTTTTCCCCCGGCGACTCGTGGCGGCGGACCGTGCATTCGTAGCAGCAGCAAGAAGGTCGTAGCAGAAGGACTGCGTCCTTCTGGCGTCTCGCGCCCCGCCCGAAAAACGCCACCCGCGATCCACCGGAAAACCCCGCCCGAGAACATCGTGGTCCGCATCACTCTGCGTGCGGCGAAGCAATATCGCGGCGGGCTTCGTCCTACGCTCTCGAACAAGTCCACCAATGCGGTGGACTTCGCTCTCAGCCTCTTCGTGCGCCCTTTCCGCTCGCGACGGCTCCACTTGAGACATCACCCACGGCGAGCATCCCCCACTCCTTCCCAACCGATGAACCGCACGCGGAGCGATGCGGACCACTTTGCATGCCCGCATCGGCCTTCTTGATCCACAACACCACCGGCTCAATCCCCTGCCCCCTTGCCCTGCGACTCCAGCTTTCTCATGATCGACTCATTCCAATGAGCCCTCTTATATCCCGCTCCCCCCTTCTCGAGGATCTTCTCAAGAGCGAACTCCCGATACTCCGCATCCGAATTCGCAAACTCTTCTTCTAACAGACGGAGATCATCCGCGGAATGAACATACTTCAGGAATGGCACCAAGACGATCCGATCATCGGTGGCGCTGAAATACGACACGATCCCATCCACCGCCGCTTCAGGATCACGCTTCAGGATCGTTCCTTGGTATCCGGCGAGAAACATCGGGGCATTCAGTTGATCCGAAAATGCATCCATCATCCTCCCCTTGATTGATTCCAGCCCTGCCTCGGCGGCGGACCTTCCCATGGCCTCGGAAAGGATCACGGGAATCTCGATCGCCGAGACAAATGCCACCACCCCATCTCGATCTACTTTCCGCGCCAGGATGCCCTCGATGCCTTCCGAGTAAAACCTATCCTTGAAATGATCCGGGCATGAGGAATCAACCGCGACGAGGAAGGCCAGCAGATCCTTTCCCCGCAGCTCCGACTTGGCGACGGCCATCACGTCTTCCATTTCCCGGAGCGCAGACAGTGAATCGTTAATCGACGATCCGCGAATGAAGCGCCGGGCATGAGACATCCATCGGTCGCCTGTATCAGCGGGCCGAGCTCGATCAGACTTCGATGGCAAAGCTTGATCCTGAATCGACACGAGGGGTTTGGAAGTGTCTGGCGACGTGGCTCCCTCGACGGGAAAATCACGATCAGACGATCCGCGCGAAAGAGCCAGGAAGCAGGCCAGCACCATGAGCAGGCCAGCGACGCCGAGATATGCAGATCGCCGGGTGAACTTCATGACTCGGGGCATTCCACAGACGGCTTATCTCGAAAATCGCGTCCGCGGTCAATGTCCCTGCCAGCCTCACACCAGCCCGGCATCGTGGTCCGCATCGCTCCGCGTGCGGCGAAGCCATCTGACGGTGGGCTTCACTTTCAGTCACTTCGTGCGCCCTTTCGGCTCGCGGCGACTCCACTTGAGACATCACCCGCACCGACGTTCATCACCCGCTCCTTCCCTACCAGCGAACCGCACGCGGAGCGATGTGGACCACTTTGACAACAGCACTCAGTCACTACCCGCCGAAGGATTCAAGACGTTGGCCTCCTCCATGCGATGGATGGATCTGCTCGCCTTCTCATCACCGGCCACAGGTGAAAAACCATCTCCCGACTTCTTCAAATAGACCATGAGGTGATCGCGCCTCCTGACCTTTACCAGATAGAGATGCAGCCGCTCGTCGCACCCGAGATTCAGGGAGGTTTGGAAGGCATCCTCACGGGACATGCCGTCGGCGACCAGCTCTTCCTCGGTCGGCTCCCGATAGACGGTGAAAGCCAGCTCGCCTTTCTTTTCTCCCTTCAAGTGAGACAGGACCTTCAAGGCGACCTTCACCTCACGAAATGCCACCTTGTAATCGAACATCCTCCTTTTCTCCCCGGTGTCGGTGAGGCTGGTCACTTCGACGATTCCGGCGAATTGCGATGAAGCAAGTTGCTTGGAGTGGTCCACAGGCTCCTCATGAATCCAGCCGGAAACATGGCACACGAGTGCCAAGGAAACAACGACCGTCCAGAGGGATCTCATCACGAGCAAACGCAAGCAGCACTGCTCGCGCGGGAGAAGTCAAAATCGCGAGTGACGCCTCGGATGAAACGCATCTACCAAAGGGGGCCACGTGCATTCGCAGCAGAAGGACTGCGTCCTTCTGGCGTCTCGCACCCCGCCCGAAAAACGCAACCCGCGATCCACCGGACAACCCCGCCCGAGAACATCGTGGTCCGCATCGCTCCGCGTGCGGCGAAGTCATCTGGCGGCGGGCTTCGTCCTGCACTCTCAAGCAAGTCCACCACTGCGGCGAACTTCACTTGAGACATCTCCCGCGCCGACTAGTGCCCCCTCTCCTACCGGTGAACCGCACGCGGAGCGATGCGGACCACTTTGATCACGGATGCTTCATGCCGTTTTCATCATGGGAGGCTTGAGCGCTCATCGTCCGCGCCGGCATGATGATGGGCAAAGCAATCCAAGCCACCATGCGACATCACGGCAAACCTTTCCCTCGTCCCGGCTTCGTCATTCTCGCCTCCGTCGCGATGCTTCTCGGCGGGTGCCGGGATTATCAGGATACCTCCAGGGACAAGGTTGCGCTGCAGAAGCTCTGCGATCCCGTGCGCGATGTCCCCGCAGCCATCGAGGCACACAGGAAGGCCCACGGCAGCTATCCGCTCTCCCTCGCCGATCTCGACCTGAGCCTCCCACTGAGCAGCGCCGCCATCGAGAAGATGAATGCCGCCGACGACTTCACCTACTCCTCCGCCGGCGATTCCTACTCGATCTACAAGAAGTTGAATTGGGATGGCGGGGTCTCCTACCAGAGCATGAGCCCCGGCTGGCGCTACAGCATGAGTGAGGACAAGGAATTCGAAGTATATTGATCGAGAAGACGGGCCCACCCGCTCAAAGCGGCGGGCCTACCGGCACCTTTTCCAGCGCCTTCTTCTTCGCGAGCCACGGCACCTTCGCATCCCGTGAAGGCTTCACACTGCCGTCTTTATCGCCTTCGTTGCCATGGGCGTCATCCGATGAATCGCCGCCTACGCCATTCCGGCCCGAGTCGTGGACCCAGCCGGAGACGCGTGCGATGCGGGGGCCATAGACGGGGTGGCGGGCCAGCTCGGCGAGCGGCATTTCCAGCCGGTCGCTCCACGTCCCGTGGCCGTAGCTGCCCGGCAGATTGAAGCGCAGCGGCACGCCGAGCAGGTCGCTCACCATCAGCACCGCGAGCCGCCCGCTCGTCTCCATCAGGCTGCGCTGCAGGTCGCCGAGCAATTCATCATCCAGCGTCTCCGGCCAATCGCCCGTCCATCCGGCGAAGTCCAGCAGCGCGGCCACGTCCGCGGCCGTGCGGCTGTCCGGCTCCGTCCTCGCTTGGAGATAGAGCGAGGCGAGAGGTGCATTGTCGTGGTTCGCGTAGGTCACCAGACTCATCTCGCGGAATTTCGAAGGCGGGATGACCGCGCCGTCCGGAGTCCTCAGCAGTTGCGGGAAGGAGAGGTTCGCGAGCTGCAGGTCCTCCAGCGTGCGCTGCATGTAGTCCGGCATCTCGCCCATGATCTCCGCCACCAGATCCATCTCGCCCGCGGCTTCGATGATCTGTCCGATGAGCTCGCGGCCCTGGAGTTCATTCATCCCCGCGGCGGCCGGCACCTCGTCCGGCCCGGGCACGAAGCGCGGCAGCAGCCCGCCCGTCTTTTCCGCCACCTGCTCCTCCGTCAGCACGGAGTACTCCACGTGCCGTGCACCGCCCGGCCATGGGAACATGTAGGCGCGGAAGTAGCCGCGCAGGTGATCCAGCCGGCACGCATGGAAAAACTCGCTCTCCCACGCGATGCGTCCGCGCAGCCAGGCGAAGCCGCTCGACCGGTGGTTCTCCCACCGGTAGGCGGGCAGGCCCCAGTTTTGCCCCCAGTGCCGCGCGTCCTGCGTGGTGTCGAAGTGCGAGAGCGGCCGCGTGCCGAGGCTCCACTGCGTGTCGAAGAGGGAGGGATTTGCCCACACGTCGGCACTGTTCACTCCAACGCCAAATGACATCTCGCCCATCACCTTCACGCCGCGCTGCTCCGCGTGCGCGCGCACGCCGCGCCACTGGCGCCAGCCGATCCATTGGATGAAGGCGAAGCCCGCGCGCAGCATCTCCAGGCTCTCGCGCGCCGGGTGCTGCAGCAGCCAGCCCTCCGCGCCCTCCTTGCTCCGGTGCTCGGGCCGCCAGTCCGCCCACTCCGTATTCCCCTCGTATTCGCGCACCAGCAGGCGGAAGAGCGTGTAGGCATCCAGCCAGCTTGCCTGTGCCGCGCTGAAGTCATCGAAGTCCGCGCGCGACTCCGGCGAGGCGATCTCGCTGAACTGCAGGTACGCATCGAGCAGGATCTGCGTCTTCAAGGCATGCACCGCCTGCTGGCGGACATTCTTCCCGCCGCGGAGCTGCACCAGCCACGACTCCGGCGCGGCCTGCTCCAGCATCGCATGCGTCAGGCCCGGCACTTCATTCGGCGAGAGCGTCAGCAGTGCGGGTGAGAGCGCGCGCGAGCTGATGGGATTGTACGGGCTGTGATCGCCGAAGGTCTCGTGGATCGGCAGCAGTTGCAGCACGGAGAAGCCATGGTCCGCCGCGAAGTCGATCGCTTCCACCACAGCCGCCGTATCCCCGATGCCGAGGTCGTGGCTGCGTCTCAGTGCATAGGCCGGGACCAGCAGGCCCGCTCTCGGTTGGTCGAGTACCGTTTGATTCATGCTCTTCGCTCCTTGTTGTTAGATCTCAGATTTCGAAATTTCAGATTTCAGCCGGTGCGTCATTTCATCCCGTGCGTCTCCCGTCGCTCACGCCTGCCGCACCCAGACCATCACCTCCGTGCCGGCATCGTCGCTCACGCGGTCGCGGTGGAAATTCCAGCTCACCAGCGGCACCGTGACCGGCATCTGGTGGACAGGCTGCACCATCACCTGGCCGGGCAGCACGTAGGCGTGGGTCTCCTCCTCGGGCGTCCAGTCCGGCACATCACCGGCCTCGACCCAGTCGCCCGGCTCGCAGTCCGCGGGCCGGGTACAATGTCTCGGTGATTCACGCATCGCATTCATCCGCGGGGAAACGTGTGAGGGGGATTCCGACAAGGCAGCTCGCGGACGGGTCCGCAAATCACCGGCGGTGAAACCAGCGGTTGCCGTGCCGCGGCCTTCCGGGCGGCCCCGCCCTTGCCAGCCCTAGGGCTTCCTTGCCTCGCGGCGCTTCCTTCCATGCAGAACTCGGCAGGGATGGTTGCATTTCGCCCTGAAAAATCCGGCTCCGATGCGCCATTCCCGCGTCCCATGGCCATTCCCGTCCCGGCACGCACTCTGCAATGCCGGGCTCACATCATATGCCAGACACCAACGTTGATCTCGGAGTGCTCGCAGGCTCCGACGTGGAATTCCGAGCTGAAACCATCTACTTCCTGGTGCTCGACCGATTCGCCGAGGGCAATCCCGGCAAGGCCCGCGAAGACGACGAAATGTACGACGCCTCCCACCAGGACTGGAACAAGTACTGGGGCGGCGACCTCCAGGGACTGATCGACAAGATCGACTACCTGCAATCCTTTGGCATCACCTCCGTCTGGACCACGCCGCTCTTCGAGCAGGTCGAGTCCATGGCCATCGGGGACACCCCGCGCGCACCGATCCACGGCTACTGGACGCGCGACTTCAAGCGCATCAACCCGCGCTGGATGAACGATCCCTCCGAGAAGCGCCTCTTCCACCGCGACGATACCGTCTTCGACAAGCTGCTGGAGACGCTGCACGGGCGGGACATGAAATTCGTCCTCGATATCGTCTGCAACCACAGCTCGCCCGCCACGGGCCGCGGCAAGGGCAAGCTCTACGACGACGGCCGGCTCATCGCGGACTTCGACAACGACACCGAGCACTGGTACCACCACTACGGCGAGGTGACGGACTGGAGCGACGAGTGGCAGGTGCAGAACTGCGAGCTCGCGGGGCTGGCCACCTTCAACGAGAACAACGTCCTCTACCGGAACCACATCAAGGAAGCCATCAAGCTGTGGATCGGCAAGGGCGTGGACGCCATCCGCATCGATACGGTGAAGCACATGCCGCTGTGGTTCTGGCAGGAATTCACCTCGGACATCAGCGTGGCGAATCCGAATGTCTTCCGCTTCGGCGAGTGGATCTACAATCACCCGGAGAATCCGACGTCGGTGGAATTCGCGAACAAGGCGGGCATGTCGCTGCTGGACTTCGGCCTGTGCCAGGCGATGCGCGACTGCTTCAACGGCGCGGAGGACGGCTTCAATCTCGTGCAGCGGATCTTCGACCTGGACGGGAACTATGCCGGTGCGACCGAGCTGGTGACCTTCTTCGAGAACCATGACATGCCGCGCCTGCAATCGCTCGGCGTGTCCGACCGCATGATGGAGCTGGCGCTGGTGCTGCTGATCACCTCGCGCGGCATCCCCTGCCTCTACTACGGCTGCGAGCAGTACCTGCACGACGATACCGACGGCGGCGACGATCCCTACAACCGCCCGATGATGCCGGGCTGGGAGCCGACCGAGGCGACCCGTATCATCGGCATCCTCGCCGAGGAGCGCCGCCACAACCAGGCCGTGCAGCTCGGCAACAACTGGCCGAAGTGGGTGGACGCGGACAGCTATGTCTTCACCCGCTGCTACCGCGACTCGCGCTGCCTCGTGATGCTGAACAAGGGTCCCGAACGCCAGCTCGAGCTGGAGAACCTGGAGCTGCCCGATGGCGAATACACCTGCCTGCTCACCGGCACCACCATCCACATTCATGAAGGCCGCGTGACCGTGGACCTGCCGGAGCAGTCCGCGTGGGTCTTCGCCACGCGCGGTAAGCCGGTGGAGGCACAGGCCGTGATCCGCCTGCAGGTAAATGGCGCGCCCACCAACCCGGGCGACCGCCTCGCGGTGATCGGCGACTGCGAGGAACTCGGCAACTGGGACCTCCAGAAGGCATATCACCTCGACTGCATCAATTCCAACACGTGGTTCGGCGAGATCCCCTTCGACACCTCCGCGGGCAGCGCCATCGGCTACAAGTACGTGATCTTCACGCCGGGCGAGAATGAAGCGCCGCAGCGCGAGAACCGCGTGGTCCGCCGCCGCCTCGTGACCCCGGAAGGCTCCGCCAAGTGGCGCGACCGCTGGGAAGCATGACAACACCCCATCTGAAAACCCCGCGCATCGATATCCCATGAGCAAGGAAGTGAGCTACAACTTCGACGGAAAGGTCGCCCTCGTCACCGGCGGCGGCTCCGGCATCGGCAAGGCCACGGCCACGCTGCTCGCCCGGTCCGGTGCGCGGGTCGCCATCATCGGGCGCGATCCCGGTGAATTGAGAAGCGCCGCCGCGGAGATCTCGCCCGGCGACCCGGGCGCGGTCCTTTGCGTGAGCGCGGACGTGAGCGAGTCCGGGGAAATGGAGCAGGCGATTGCGGAGATCGGGGAAAAGCTCGGCGGCATCGACATCGTCGTCGCGAATGCCGGCATCAATGGCGTATGGGCACCGCTGGAGGAGCTGGAGGTGGACGAGTGGAATACCACCATCGGCATCAATCTCCGCGGGACCTTCCTCACGGTGAAGCTCGCGCTGCCCTACCTGAAGCGCCTCGGCGGATCGGTGATCGTCGTTTCCTCCATCAATGGCACCCGCGTCTTCAGCAACTCGGGTGCGACCGCCTACTCATGCTCGAAGGCGGCGCAGGTCGCCTTTTGCAAAATGACGGCTCTCGAACTCGCGAAGGACAAGATCCGCGTGAATGCCGTCTGCCCCGGTGCCATCGAGACGAATATCGAGGACAGCACCGAGCGGCGGTCCATCGAGGGACTGCACCTGCCGGTGGAGTATCCGGCGGGCGACGTGCCCCTCACCGGGGGCACGCCGGGCCACCCGGACCAGGTGGCCCAGGTGATCGCCTTCCTCGCCTCGGATGCCTCCGCGCACGTCACCGGCACGGAGATCTTCATCGAGGGGGCGCAGTCGCTGCTACTAGGGTAATAGTAGCAGCGGAAGACTCAGGCCTGCTTTCTCCACAGCTCCTCCAGCGCGCCGAAGTGCTGGAGGACATCGAGGATGACCTCCGCACCCTGCTTCGCGCATGCGGCGCGACCCTGGAGAGCGGGGAGCAGGGCGTGCAGCACGATGGAGCTGCCCTCATTCCCGCCGCGGGCGTCCAGGTCACCGGGCTCCAGCGGGGCGAGGCGCCCACCCTGTCCGCCCTGGTGCTGCAGGTCGAGCAGCGGCGGCGGGAAGCCGGCCTGCTGGAGCAGGTCGGCGGCGAGATTCAGCGATGCTTCCTCCGGCGGCAGGCGGAAGCTGAGGCCGCCGGTCAGCGGGTCATCGTGCAGCACCAGCAGGCCGTCGTAGCGCTCCGAGGCGAGTTCGCGGGTGAAGATCGCGCGCACTTCCTCCTCCGCGGCCGGGGCACCTGCGGCCCATGCGAGCGGGTCCGCCAGCGGGTAAGCCACCAGCTCGGTGTGGCCCGCCGGGGCCTGCAGCAGGCGCAGCGTGGCGTGAAAGACGGCATCCGTGCTGCCGCGGTCGTACGGGCTGAGGCCGGCGACCACCAGCAGGCGGCGGCGCACCTCGCCCTGCGGGCGCAGCACCGTCTTCACCACCGGCCAGTCCGTGCCGCCGGAGTGGATGGTGGACGGGATGCTGACGAGCAGCTCGGGCACATCGAGCGCCATCTCGAAGTAGGGCGCGAGGATGCGGCGGACCTCTGAAGTCGATGGCGGCGGGAAGAGCGGCTTCATGGCGAGTGAATGGTGTGGTCGGTTTTGTGAGGTGCCTTGGAGGAGGCGGCGGGTTTTGGATCGGGAAAGCGCAGGCCGACGATGTCCCCCTCTGCCAGGGCCATCTCCTCGACCTGCTCGCGGGTCGCCCAGACCTCGATCTCCCGGCGGCTGCCGCTCTCCGGCACCACGCTGAGACGGGCGAAGGGCCCGGCGACGAAAAGGTGATTCACGCGCCCGGCGAGCTGCACGCCCTCCTCCGCGGCGAATTTCAGCTCGATCTCGTGCGGGCGGACGTAGCGCCCGTCATCGAGCTTGTTCACCTCGCCGAGGAATTCATAGACGAAGGAAGTACGAGGCTCATCGTAGATGCCCTGCGGCACGCCGGTCTGCTCGATACGGGCGTTCCGCATGACCACGACCTGGTCGGCCAGCTCCAGGGCCTCCTCCTGGTCGTGGGTGACGAAGAGCGTGGTGAGGCCGATCTCGTCGTGGAACTGCCGCAGCCAGCGGCGCAGGTCCTTCCGCACCTGGGCATCCAGCGCGCCGAAGGGCTCGTCGAGCAGCAGCACCTTTGGCCGGATGGCGAGGGCGCGGGCGAGGGCGACGCGCTGGCGCTGGCCGCCGGAGAGCTCGTGCGGGCGGCGCTTGTCCAGCCCGTCCAGCTTCACGAGGTGGAGCAGTTCCTTCACGCGGGCGGTGATCTCGCTCTTCGCCGGGCGCTTCGAGCCGGGGAGCACGGAGAGGCCGAAGGCGATATTGTCCGCCACCGTCATGTGCTTGAAGAGCGCGTAGTGCTGGAAGACGAAGCCGACGCCGCGCTTCCCCGCTGGCACGTCGGTCACGTCCTCGCCGTGGAAGAGCACGCGCCCGCTGCCCGGGTCCGCATACTCGAGCCCCGCCACGATCCGCAGCAGCGTCGTCTTGCCGGAGCCCGAGGGGCCCAGCAGCGCGGTCAGCGAGCCATCGGGAATTTCAAGCGAGACATCATCGAGCGCCGTGTAGGTGCCGAAGGTCTTGTGGATGGACTGGATGGAGACGGACATGGGAAAAGACGCAAGACTGGAAGACTCAAGACGGAAGACTGGAGGACGTGGTGGTGAGGCGGACGGAAGTGGAAGCCAGGGAGCGAGAGACGCGCTCATCCCCGCTCATCCATCCGGCTGTTTCATCCGTGTTCATCAGTGTCCATCTGTGGTTGGGAGATTCTCTAGTGCCGCCCCTTCGCGGAGTGGCCGGTGAAGTGCTCGACGGCGGTTTTCAGGCCGAGAGTGACGAGGGCGAGCAGGGCGAGGAGAGCGGCGCAGGCGAAGGCGGCGCTGAATTGATACTCGTTGTAGAGCACTTCCACGTGCAGCGGCAGCGTGTTCGTCTTGCCGCGGATGTGGCCGGAGACGACCGAAACGGCGCCGAATTCACCCATCGCGCGGGCATTGCACAGCAGCACGCCGTAGAGCAGGCCCCACTTGATATTCGGGATGGTGACGCGGCGGAAGAGCTGCCAGCCCGTGGCGCCCAGCGTGACCGCGGCCTCCTCCTGGTCGCTGCCCTGGCTCTCCATCAGCGGGATGAGCTCCCGCGCGACGAAGGGGAAGGTGACGAAGACGGTGGCGAGCACGATGCCCGGCAGCGCGAAGATGATCTGGATGTCATGCTCCTGAAGGAAGGGCCCGAACCAGCCGCGCGCGCCGAAGAGCAGCACGAAGACGAGACCGGCGATGACCGGCGAGACCGCGAAGGGCAGGTCGATCAGCGAGAGCAGGAAGGAGCGGCCCTTGAAGCGGAACTTCGTGATGAGCCACGCCGCAGCCACGCCGAAGATCGTATTCAGCGGCACGGCGATCGCCGCGGCGACGAGCGTGAGCTTCACCGCGGACAGCGCTGCATCCTCGGTTAGGGACTTCACCAGCACGTCCGCGCCACGGCGGAAGGCCTCGATGAATACCGCCGCCAGCGGCAGCAGCAGGAAGAGCGAGAGGACGACGAATGCGAGACCGATGAGCAGCCAGCGGACAGGCGCGGACTCGGTGGTGACGGAGCGATGGGCCATCGGTTCAGCGGGCTTGCCAGTTCAGGCGGCGTTGGAGGAGATTGATGAGGAAGAGCAGCGCGAAGGACACGATGAGCATGCCGGACGCGATGACCGCCGCGGCCTCGTACTTGAATTGCTCGAGCTGCTTCACGATGAGCAGCGGCAGGATCTCCGTCTTCATCGGCAGATTCCCCGAGATGAAGATGACCGAGCCGTACTCGCCGATGGCGCGGGCGAAGGCGAGCGTGAAGCCCGTGATGAGCGCGGGCACCAGCATGGGGAAAATGACGCGGCGGAAGGTGGTCCAGCGGCTCGCGCCCAGGCTGGCCGCGGCCTCCTCCAGCTCATGCCCCAGATCCTCCATCACCGGCTGCACCGTGCGGACGACGAAGGGGAAGCCGATGAAGGTGAGCGCGATGAAGACCCCCAGCGACGAGTAGGCGCTGCGGATGCCCCACTCGAAGAGGATCTTCCCCAGCCAGCCATTCGGCGCGTAGATCTGCGTGAGGGTGATGCCCGCCACAGCGGTGGGCAGGGCGAAGGGCAGGTCCACGATGGCATCGAGGATCTTCCTGCCGGGGAACTCATAGCGCACCAGCACCCAGGCCACCAGCAGGCCCAGCACCATGCTCACCAGCGCCGCCGCGGCACTGGCTCCAAAGGTGAGCTTCGCCGCGGCGATGACCCGCGGCGAGCTGAGGATGGCCCACCACTCGGACGGGCCGAGGCCGGCCGCCTTGAGGAACAAGGCGGCCAGCGGGATGAGGATGATGCCGCTCAGCCAAAAGATGGTGATGCCCATCGATAGGCCGAACCCGGGGATGACGCGCTGTTTTGGCATCGGGGAGTAATCGGGATTCAGTTCAGGTATCCAGCAAAGGCGATCCGGTCGTCAGGCTGCTCCGAGGGAACTGAAAACTGAACACCGAAAAAAGGCATGCTCGTCATCACTTCACACCATACGCTTGGTCGAAGGTGCCACCGTCATCGAAGTGGGTCTTCTGTGCCTTTTCCCAGCCGCCGAAGTCCTTGTCCACCGTCACCAGCGGGATGTCCTGCAGCTTGCTGCTGAATTTCGCGAGGATCTCCGGCTTGCGCGGGCGGTAGAAGTGCTTGCCGGCGAATTCCTGCGCCTCATCGGTGTAGAGGAATTGCAGGTAGGCCTGTGCGGCCTCGGTCGCGCCGTGCTTCGCGGCATTCTTTTCCACCACGGCCACGGGTGGCTCGGCGAGGATGCTGATGGAGGGATACACGATCTCGGTCTCACCCGGGAATTGCTTCTCGATGAGATAGGCCTCGTTCTCCCAGGAGAGGAAGACATCGCCGATCTTGCTCTGGGCGAAGGTGGTGGTCGCGGCGCGCGCACCGGTGTCGAGCACGGGCACGTTCTTGAAGAGCGCCTTGATGTACTCCAGCGTCTTCGCCTGGTCGCCGCCGTATTCCTTCTCCGCCCATGCCCATGCGGCCAGGTAGTTCCAGCGGGCACCGCCCGAGGTCTTCGGGTCCGGGGTGATGACTTGGGTGCCTTCCTTGATGAGGTCGGCCCAGTCCTTCACGCCCTTCGGATTCCCCTTCCGCACGACGAAGACGATGGTGGAGGTGTACGGCGAGCTGTTGTCAGGCAGCTTCGACTGCCAGTCGTCCGGCAGCAGCTTCGCCTGCTTCGCGATCACGTCGATGTCGCCGGCCAGAGCGAGCGTCACCACGTCCGCCTGCTGGCCGTCGATGACGGAGCGCGCCTGCTTGCCGGAGCCGCCGTGGGACTGGATGACCTTGATCTTGCCCTTTCCGTCGGCCTCCCACTTCTTCACGAAGGCGGCATTCACCTCCTCGTAGAATTCACGGGTGGGGTCGTAGGAGACGTTCTGGAGTTCGAGTTCGCCACCGGCGGACGCACCCTTCGGGCTGCAGCCCGGCAGCAGGGTCAGCGTGGCCAGGGCGAGCGGGATGAAGTATCGTGCTTTCATGGTTTCGGTATCTATCGGTGAGGGTTTCCTGGATTACTTGGTAGTGTAGATCTGGTCGAAGATCCCGCCATCGGCGAAGTGAGTTTGCTGCGCCTTCGGCCAGCCGCCGAAGTGGTCGATGGTGACGAGTTCGATCTCGGGAAAAGTGGACGCGTATTTCGCCGCGGCCTGCGGGTCGCGCGGACGGTAGAAGTGCTTCCCGGCGAGGTCCTGCCCCTCCGGCGTGTAGAGGAAGTCAAGATAGGCCCTCGCCGCCTCCGTGCTGCCCTTTTTTGCGGCGGTCTTTTCCACCACGGCCACGGGCGGCTCGGCCAGGATGCTCAGCGAGGGATAGACGATCTGCGTCTGGCCGGGGAATTGCTTTTCGATGAGGTGCGCCTCGTTTTCCCACGACAGCAGCACGTCGCCGATCTTGTTCTGGGCAAAGGTGGTGGTGGATGCGCGCGCGCCGGTATCGAGCACCGGGACATTCTGGTAGAGCTTGCGGATGAATTCGCGGGCGGCGTCCTGGCTGCCGCCATTCTGCTTCTCCGCCCATGCCCAGCCGGCGAGGTAGCACCAGCGCGGCGCGCCGCCGGTCTTCGGGTCCGGGGTGATGACCTGCACGCCATCCTTCACGAGATCGCCCCAGTCCTTCACGCCCTTCGGATTCCCCGTGCGGACGACGAAGACGATGGTGGAGGTGTAGGGCGAGCTGTTGCTGGGGAACTTCGACTGCCAGTCCTCAGGCAGCAGGCCGGTGCGCTGCGCGATCTCGTCGATGTCCAGCGAGAGCGCGAGCGTGACGACATCCGCCGGCTGGCCGTCGATGACCGCGCGCGCCTGCTTCCCGGAGCCGCCGTGCGACTGGGTGATGGTGATCTCTCCCTTGCCCTCCGCCGCCCACTTCTTCGCGAAGGCCGCATTGACCTCCTCGTAGAATTCGCGGGTCGGATCGTAGGAGACGTTCTGCAGCTCGGTGACCTTGCCGGAACCCTGCTTCTCCCCGCAGCCCGGCAGTGCGATGAGCGCTGCGAGCAGGACGGGGATCAATGCGTGTGCTTTCATGATGGTGAAAAAGGGTTCCGGCCGGTGCGATGTCCGCGCTGCCGCCTCAGAAGGAGAAGCGGATGCCTGTTAGAAAAGTCGTGCCCTCGTAGTCGCCACCGTTTCCGGCGCCATCGAGGTCCGCATACTCGGCACCTGCCATCAGCTTCAGCTTGTCGCCGTGGATGAAGTACTGCGCGCCCAGGTAGAGCGCGTGGTATTCATCGCCGCGGCCGCCGCCGGTGAGGCCGGGCGCCTCGGACTCGTAGCGCGTCTGGCGCACCACGCTGTCCAGCCCGTCGCCGGTGGCGAAGGAGTAGCGGCCCACGAGCTGGAGGCGCTTCGGGATCAGATCGTAGGTCGGCTGGATGAAGAAGCCGAAGACATCCTCGTCCCGGCCACCGCCGCCGGAGCCATGGAAGCCCTCCACCACCAGGCCCCACTGCCCCTCCTGCCCCCAGAAGGTGGCGGAGACGATGTCATCGTAGCGGGTGAAGAGGTAGTCGTCCTTGTCATGGCCGCTGTGCAGCCAGTCCAGGTGGAAGTCCGCGCGGTCCCAGCCGAAGTCCGCCTTCGCATCGTAGCCCACGCCCGCATTGAAGCTGTAGGCCCCGCCGAAGGTGCCGAACTCGCGGTCAGTATCATTCGAGTAAACGCCGGTGACCCACGAGAACTTGCCCACCTTGCCATCCACCGCCAGGCCCGTCGCGCGGTCCACGCGGAGCTGGTTGAAGATCTGCGAGCGCTCGAAGGTCGGCTGCGCGTTGGTCGATTGGACGAAGTCGTAGTAGCCGATGGACGGCTTCATGCGGCCCACCGTGATGGCCAGCGAGTCCGTCGGGCGGTACTTCACGTAGGCATCCACGAGCCGGTCGTAGGTGTCCTCGAAGCTGTCGTTGCTCTGGAAGTCCAGGCGCACCTCCACCTTCTTGTCGAGGAGCTTGGCATCGAAGCCGAAGCGCGAGCGGCGGTCCTCCCAGGCGTCCGCATCCCCCTGGTCGGAGTCCACCCAGTAATACTGGCCCTGGTAGCGGCCGCGCAGCTTGAACTCCTGCAGCAGCGGGTTGTCGTCGTTCTTGTAGAGGGTGAAGGCCTTCCACCATGCATCGAGCTGCGCTGTCTCCTCGGCGGAGGGCGTGCTGAAGGGGTCGAATGCAAGGCTGGTCGAGGGCACGGCAAAGGCTGCACCCGCCGCGGCAAGCAGCGGGGCCTTGGTAAGTCGGTACACGGGGGCAGCGACGGAGGATCTCCGCACGCCCGTGGGTCGGGTGGTGTAGGTTTTCATTGTCTTGGGAAATGGCTCCGGTGTGGAGAGGCTCGGTGCCCCTGGTAAGGGGTTGCGGGACTCGGGGAGCTGCCGCGCAGGCAAAAAGAGACCACCGTGGAAAACGCGGGAACGGGACGGAGATGCGAATCGGGACGCTCTCACCGTTTTTGGGGTCCGTTCGCCGAGCTCCTCCGGTGGTCCGGTCAGGTCTCTGAATCTGGAAATCGAAGCGGGGCTGTGCAGCTCCGCGATGTCAGAAAAGATATGTTACTTCAGGAGAGGGAGCCGGGGTCGTCGGACTTCGCGGGAAAGCGGGTCTTCTCGAGGCTCTCGACCTGGGTCACGCGTCCTTCGTGGACGATGATCTGGACGGAGCCGAAGCGCAGGTCTTCGACCTTCTTTCTCACGACTTCCAACCAATCGGCTGTCAGGGCAGGGTCCGTTTTCGGACGTTCATTTGCTTTGGTGCTCATCGCTCGGGGCGGTCACTAGTTGGGAAAGTCCTTGGAGGAAGCCGTCCGCGGGGTTCGCCTTGCCGCGTGCGGGCGTGGCGACACCCTTCGCGCTCGGGTGGGTGGAGAAGGGCGGCGCGATGCCATCGCGGCGCATCTTCCGCAGCGTCACCTCCACGACCTGCGCGAGGGTGTAGCGGTCGAGGATATTCGCGATCGCGTTCCGCACGTCGATCATGAGCATCCGCAGGCCGCAGTGGTCCTCATCCGGGCAGGTGCAGCGCTGGTAGGCGTATTCGCTCGCGCAGCAGATCGGGGCCAGGCGGCCGTCCATCAGGCGCACCAGGTCGCCGATGCGGATCTTGTCCGCAGCGGTGGCGAGCGCGTAGCCGCCCATCTTGCCACGTTTCGTTTCGACGATGCCTGCCTCGCGCAGCTCCTGGAGGATGCGCTCGATGAATTTCAGCGGCAGCCGGTTCGCGTCGGCGAGTTCGACACCGGACACGACCGGCAATCCCATCTCGGTGGCAATACCGAGGTGAATGGCGGCGCGCAGAGCATACTCGGCTTTCTTGGAAAGGTGCATCGGCGAATGTGTAGCGAATGGTAGGAATTAAAAGCGGGTGGTCAAGACGGATTTTCCGGAATCTCCCACCCCTTTATTCCACCTTCCCATCCCCCACTTCAATAAGGAAATCACCACTCGCCCGGGAGTAGAAGGATCTGCGGGAGGAAAAAGCGGACCCGCCACCGTCATTTCGACGTGATTCCAAGGGTCGCGGCAGCTTCCCCGTACCCCATTCCCCACGGGTGACCGGTGGAATCCCCTGCCGCGAGGCGGCAAAAGGGGGCCGCAACCACTTCGCCGAAAAAACTTCTTGAACTCCCACCTCCTTATCTGCATTAGTCCGCCCGTCAGCCGCAGGCGGGCTTCCGGTAGGAGGCCGCCGAGCGATTACCGCCACCCCAAGCAGGGGAGCATTTGTTGGCATGATACCGCGGATCGTGGGACGGGATGAAAGCCCGACCGCAGCGGTGAATCGGAACAACCCACTCTCCTGCACGATCGATGAAACTTTTCCCGACAGCATCTGCCGCCAAGCGAGCCGCCGCCTCCCATGATGAGGCCACCTCGGCTTGTTGTTGCTGCCGTTGCTAGGCGTCGTCGCGGTTTTCCGGTGCTCCACCGGATGGATTCGCGGCCAACGGACGGTGTTTTGGGTTTCATCGTCCGTTGATCGTGCGAAAGCCACGGCGGGCGCGGGTGTCTTGGGTTCTCCCGAGCCCGCCGTGGTGGTCCACCGACCGCTGACCGACTGAACGAGCGAGTGAGCGAAGGCCATCCCTTCCCCCGCTGCTCCACAAACCCCGGGATCCACTCCTGATCCCGACCTGACCTGATCCGATCTCATCTCCCGCTCCAAGCGGCCTTTTTTTGGCCAAAACCGATACCTTATCATGCTGCTCTACAAACTTCAATTCATGACTCCGGGCGAAGCCACCCGGCGCTCGCTGAGCGCGCGGATCCTCGCCGGAGCACGGCCGGATGACCTGCTCACCCGCCTCCGCCAGGGCCCTCCGCCCCATGCCGTCCCGGCGCTCAAGCGCGTCCGCAAGCACCACTGAAATCCCCCGACCGACCACCTACCCGCAGACTCATGTATCTTTCCCATCCCCGCCGCAGCCTCCGCCTCGCCATCCTCGCCGCCGGTCTCGGCAGCAGCTTCAGCCTGGCCGAGGCGGCCATCCTGGTAGGCCTCGACCCCGCCACCGCCCTCTACGACAGCGATGTGAAGGGCATCGTGAATGACGGCGGCACCGCCGGCAGCCAATCCGGCATCCCGGCTCTGAATGACCCGGAGCACGTGAAGGGCCTCACCTTCAACATCGCCTTCACCCCCGCAGCCGCGGACCTCGACCGCGCGGTGCCCGCCGACGCCCGCACCGTGCTGCTCATCGAGATCGGCGGCACGTCGAATGGCTTCGGCCTCTACCTCATCGATGGCGTGCCGACCGTGCTGTCGAAGCAAAGCTCCACGGACGCGACGCTGCCCGCCTCGCTCAATGACACCTCGCTCCCGGCCATCGCCGTGCAGAGCCCCATCGGCAAGCTGACCGCGGGCACCGCCTACTCCTTCTCCGCCTCGTGGAATCACCAGGGCACGCTGGAGCTGAGCGTGCAGCCGGACGGTGGCACCAGCGTCTTCTCCTCCCACACCATCTCCGGCACGCCGGGGAACTGGTCCGGCAACGACACGATCTCGGTGAAGACGCTCTCCGCGGCGAACGCGGGCGGCCTCTCCGGAAACAGCGCGGGGAACAACTTCGGCCCGCCCTTCGACGTCCACAATGCCTTCAGCTTCACCGGCACGGTGAGCCGCGCGCTCTTCTGGAATGCCTCGTCGGTCACGCCGCCCGTAGCTACGGTGCCTGCCGTACTTGGCTTCGAGGCCACCTCGCTGCCCTCGTCCGGCAGGGTGCGCTTCCACTGGCGCGTCACGGAAGGCGGTGCGGCCGCCGCCACCAATATCGTCATCAGGGCAGGCGACACCGTGGTCCACACGCCCTCCACGCTGGAGAACTTCGCCGACGTGAACGTGAACGGCGCGACCACCTTCACCCTCAGCGCGACGAATGCCACCGGCACCACCACGGACACCGTGACGGTGGCGGCGGACACCGCCTTCGGCACCGCGGTGCGCGCGGACTCGCCGGTCGCGTGGTTCCGCTTCAATGACCAGGCGGGCTCGCTGCTCATCGCCGACTCCGCGGAAAACGCCGCACCGCACAATGGCCGCGTCTTCGGCCAACCGGTGACGGGAAGCACGGGCTTCGTCGATGGCGCGGCGCACTTCGACGGCGGCAGCGGCATCATCTCGAATACGATCCTCGACCCGGCGAATGTCACCGCGGGCTTCACCGTGGAGGCAGTCATCCGCCGCGAGCCCGGCATCATCGGGCCGAATCCCGTGGTGCTCGCCCAGCGCGGCACCTACGGCCGCCTCCTCCTCACCTCCCCCGCGGATGGCAAGCTCATCAGCGACATCGGCGGCGGCGAGGCAAAGCACTCGGACGGCAAGGTCCACGACAACCAGTGGGCACACGTGGCCGTGGTGGTGGACCGCATCCACACCGAGGTGCGCTGGTACATCGACGGCGAGCTCGCGGGCTCCAGCAAGGACGGCCTGAATCCCGACGGCACCACCTTCAATCCGAACTTCTCCGTCGAGTCCTCCACCGGCGAGTGGATCATCGGCATCGGCAAGGCCCTCACCGGAAACTACTGGAAGGGCCACATCGACGAGCTGGCCGTGTATGACCGCCTGCTGGACGATCCGAATGCCGACGCGGACTTCTCCGACTCCCGCATCGCCGCCCACCGGAATGCCTGGTGGAGCGAGACGACCGGCCTGCTCGACTTCAGCGCCTCGAAGACGCTCATCAATGCGGGCGACCCCGTGCAGTTCATCGCCAAGGTCGGCGCGGACATCACCTCCGTGACCATCGACAACGGCGTCGGCACCGTCCCGATCGTGAATGGCAACGCGGTCATCACCGCGAATCCCCCGGCGACCGCGACCTACCAGGTGACCGCCACCGGCCCCTCCGGCAGCACCACCAGCACCATCGCCATCACCGCCCGCCAATATCAGGCACCCATCGTGAAGGGCTTCGAAGTGACGAAGCTCGGCACGCCCGGCCAAGTGCGCGTCCACTGGAAGGTGGCCGAGGGCGAAGCGCCGAATCCAACCACGCTCACCATCAAGGCAGGCGCGACCGAGCTGCACGCTTCCTCTTCTCTCCAAGGATATGCCGACGTGGAAGCGGGTGCCGCCACGCAATTCACGCTCTCCGCGGTGAACGCCACCGGCACCACGAATGCGGAGACCGCGCTGGATGCGGAGACCGCCTTCTCCACCGCCGTGCGGCAGGCCGGGCCGGTCGCATGGTATCGCTTCAATGAACCCGCGGGCAGCGAGATCTTCGTGGACTCCGCGGACAATGGCGCACCGCACAACGGCCGCCCCACCGGCACGGTGGTCAGCGGCACGGCGGGCAGCGTGGACGGTGCCATCACGCTGAATGCGGCGGGCGGGGTGATCACCACCTTCAATCTGAATCCCGGCCAGCTCGACCCCGGCTTCACCATCGAAAGCGTGGTCCGTCGCGACGCCGCCATCAGCACGCTGAACCGCGCGGTGGTCAGCCAGTCGGACCTGAATGGAACCGGTCGCGTGCTGCTCGGCATCGCCGAGGACAGCGGGCTGCCCCGCACCTTCCTCGGCCAGGGCGAGCGGAAGGACGGCGACACCGGACTCGCCGCCGAGGCCTGGGCGCACTTCGTGGTCGTGGTGGACGCACTGCACACCGAGATCCGCTGGTACATCGACGGCGAGCTCGCGGGCTCCACGAAGGACGGGCTGAATCCCGACGGCACCACCTTCAATCCGAACTTCCTCCTGGAAGCGACGAGCGGTGCCTGGAACATCGGCATCCACAAGTCCCTCACCGCGGACCAATGGCGCGGCGAGATCGACGAGGTGGTCATCTACGACACGCTGCTCGACGATCCCGATGCGGACGGCGACACCACGGACTCCCGCATCGCCGCGCACCGCGCCGCCTGGTGGAGCGGCACCTCCGGCGTCATCCAGCTCGACACCGCGGCCACCACCGTCGCGCCCGGCGGATCGACGGACCTCACCATCAAGGTGGGCCCGGACATCACCTCCGTGAGCATCGACCACGGCATCGGGAACGTGCCGCTGGTGAATGGAAATGCGGTGGTCACGCTGACGCCCCCGGCCACCACCACCTACACGATCACCTTCACCGGACCCGGCGGCACCTTCACGCGGACCATCACCGTCACGGTGGGCGAGACGCCGGCAGTCGCGCCGGTCGTGGTATCGTCCGCGATCCAGGGCGGGAATTTCGTGATCCACTTCACCGGGGCACCCTCCACCGCCTACGCCGTGCGCGGCTCCGCCACGCTGTCCGCCTTCGATGAAGACCTGGGCACGGTGACCACGGACGCGCTCGGCGCGGGCACGGCCACCATCCCGGTGACGCCGGCCACCACGCCCGCCCGCTTCTTCCGCATCCAGGATCTCCCATGATCCTCCCCTGACGCCTTCGTCCCTGCTTCCCGATCCGACCCTGCACATGACCTCGCGCTCCACCAGACCGTCCGCCGACCGGGGCTTCGCCCTCGTCGTCTCGATGTCGCTGCTCATGCTCCTGCTCGTGCTGGCGGTCGGCCTGCTCTCGCTGTCCACCGTCGGCCTGCGGACATCCTCGCACGAGACCCTGCTGCAGCAGGCCCGTGGGAATGCCCGCCTCGCGCTGCAGCTCGCCATCGGTGAGCTGCAGGCGAGTGCCGGACCGGACCAGCGCGTGACCGCCCCCGCCTCCATCCGCGGCACAGGCCCGCGCCCGCACCTCACCGGCGTGTGGGACGGGTGGAAGTGGAAGGGCGAGGGCACCACGCCGGATTGGCAGAAGGAGAAGTCGGACCGTTTCCGTGGTTGGCTGGTTTCCTCGCCCGATCCGCGGCGGACGGGCGAGGAATCCTACGCGACGGAGGAGCCCGCCGCGGACAGCGTGCGCCTCATCGGCGGGACCGACGAGGTGAAGGCCGACCTGGTCGGCATCCAGGGGTCGCAGGACCAGCGCTTCGCCTGGGCTGTCTTCGACGAGGCGCAGAAGGCATCCATCTCCCTCCCCCACGACGACGCGGAGGAAGCCGCGACCTTCGCCGGCTCCTATGACCGTAGTAGTTCCGCCGCGCGCCCCGGCTTCGCTGCCGTGGAGAAGTGGACGGCGCTCGCCGATGAGAAGAACGACCCGGCCAAGCTGCTGACCACGGGCCAGCTCCGCTTCACCGGCGTGGAGGAAAAGGACGCCGGCTTCCACGACCTCACCACCGGCAGCCTCGGCCTGCTGACGAATGCCGCGGACGGCGGCTGGCAGCAGGATCTCTCGCGCCTCTTCGACTCGGCCACGCTGCCCGGGGACTTCGCCACGCGCTTCCTCTACTCCGGCCAGGGCACGCCGCTCGTGGCCGCGCCCGCGCGTTTCTCCGGCGCGAATCCCCTGCCGACGCCCGACCCCGCGTGGTCGCTGCTGCACACGCACTACCGCTCCTTCACGCGCCTCACCGGCAGCACCCCGGCCATCGACGCCACGGTCAGCTCCGTGACGGCGCGCCCCACCTCCGCCACCGCCGCATCTCAGCTCCTCCGGCACAAGGCCTTCACCGAGCAACAGCTCGCCCCGGTCATCGCGAAGGCGCAGTTCGTCTTCAGCGTGGCCTTCGGATACAATGCCGACACGCTCTCCTCGATGCGGACGAATGGTACCGCGAAGACGACGCCCGCGGACCAGCGCGACGAATACATCACATGGATCGTCATCGATCCCGTCATCACGCTGTGGAATCCCTACAACGTCCCGATGCGCTTCACCGGCGCGCGCATCGACTTCTACCGCATCCCCCTCGCCTTCCGCCTCTACAAGAACGGCAAGCTCATCAACAACGAGTACACGAAGCTGACGAACGCGCACACCGTGGAAGACTTCAAGACCCGCGAGGCCCGCTACTACCGGCTGAACATCCTGCCCGAGGACGGTGCCGAGGAGCGCATCCTGGCCCCCGGCGAGCACGTCGTCTTCACCGCGCACAACCACAAGATCCACGGCGACCACGAATACAACATCACCGGCGTGACGCTGCGCCCCGGCTTCCACCCGCCCGCGGGGAATGCCAGCGATGCCGAGGTGGGCGGCGTGACCACGCAGAACATCTTCGTGAACAACAACGGTGCCACCTCCGGCTCCGACTACGGCAAGGCCGTCCGCACCGTGGCGGTGAAGGGCGGCGACCGCATCCAGCTCGAGGTGAAGGCCGAGCGCGCGGGCATCGACAACTTCAAGGAAACCGGCGGCAAGGAAGTGACCGGCTTCCTGAAATACTACCTCGGCGGCGGCAATGTCTCGCGACTGCTCGGCGGCATCGAGCTCGACTACGGCAACCGCGAGGAAGAGCTGCTCCCGCATTTCCCGAAGGAAGACCTGCCGACCATCGTGGTGAATCCCTCGATCCCGAAGGGCAGCACCGGCGGGCTGCCACCGGCCCGCCACGCGCTGCGCTTCAAGGAGCCCTTCCTCATCGCAACCTTCCAGGAAAAGACCGAGCGCGACTCACGCTTCGGCTCGCGCTCGTGGATCAACAATGCCCCGCTGAACCACTACGCCTCCGGCGGCATCGACCAGACCGAGGACTTCTCCCACCACCAGTACGAGCTCAAGTGGGAGGTGATGACCGACTGGCCGCCGAACAGCCCGACCATCGAGATCAGCAACGACGGCAACCGCGGCTACGGCGGACCCGGTATCTACGCGCAGAGTGGATCGGAATTCGCCACCTACGCAAGCATGCCGCTGGCCCCGGCGCACTCGCTGGCCCAGCTCCGCCACGCGCCGCTGAATGCCGGCGGGCAGCTCCCGCTGACCTCCCAGGTGGTCGCAAATTCCTTCGCTCCGCCGCTGCTCGGTGGCGATGCCGTGCGCTCATCCGCAGGGAACCGCACCTACCTCGATCACTCTTACCTCGCGAACAACGCGCTCTTCGACTCGTGGTTCCTCTCCTCCGCGGCGGACCACCCGGCCCTGCCCGGCAGCGATGCACGCACCGCCAGCGACCTGCTCGGCGGCTTCTTCTCCGAGGGCAAGCACCTGCCGAACCGCCGCTTCCTCCCCTATGCCGGGAGCGCGGACAAGAATGAGCTGTTAGAAAAGCTCACCGGCACGGAGTCCGGCTACCGCGAGATCGCACCGCACCTACTGATCGATGCGCCTTTCAATGTGAACTCCACGAGCGTGTCCGCATGGCAGGCGGTGCTGGCGTCGAATTTCGGCCTCGCCGCGCCAATCATCGAGGGCGGTACCCGCACGGCCCACGAGGGCGAGGGCCTGCCGGTGCTGCGCCACTCGCACGCCGCGGCCGGTGACTTCGAGTCGGCGGGCGGCGGGCTGGATGGCGACCACGCGAAGTGGAATGGCTACCGCCGCCTGACCGGCGACCAGATCGAGAGGCTGGCCGAGGAAATCGTGGCCGAGGTGAAGGAGCGCGGCCCATTCCAGTCGCTCGCCGAATTCGTGAACCGTCGCCCGGGTGGCGGGGACCTCGCCCGCAGCGGTGCGCTGCAGGCCGCGATCGAGCGCGCGGGCATCAATGACGCCGTGCTCGATACCGCCTACGACCTCGGCACCGGCAATACCGCCGACGGCGCGCCGGGCATCGTGAACCAGGCCGACCTGCTCACCCCGCTGGCACCGCAGCTCGTGGTGCGCGGGGATACCTTCCGCATCCGCACGTATGGCGAGGCCGCCGATGGCCGCGGCACGAAGGTCCGCGCCTGGGCCGAGGCCGTAGTCCAGCGCATCCCGGACTACGTCGATCCCGCCGACCCCACCGCTTCCGCCCCTGCTTCCACCGTCAATCAAACCTTCGGCCGCCGCATCGAGCTCGTCTCCTTCTGCTGGCTGAAGCCCGAGGAAATCTAACAAGCACTCATGACCATGAAGTCCATCGCCGCACTCGTTGCCCTCGCCAGCCTCACCGCCCCGCTCCACGCGGCTCCGGAAAGCCGCAGCATCCAGGCGTCCTTCTTCTGCTTCCAGTACGCGCCCGGCGTGCAGTCCATCCAGGTGCCGGACGGCGCGGAAGGCCAGGCCGTCCGCCTCTCCACCGCGAATATCACGGACGCGGTGAAGGTGACGCTCGCCCCCGGCGAGCCGCTGCTGCTCTTCCACGCCGACGACAAGTCGAAGCCCGCGGCGAAGGTGACCATCCCCGGCGATCTCTCGAAGGCGCTCATCGTCCTGACGCCCGCACCGGCGGGCAGCGCGGAGCCTTACCGCGGATTCGCCATCGACTACACCCGCGAGCGCTTCCCTCTCGGCACCTACCGGCTGGTGAACGTGTCGAAGCACCCGGTGCGCGGCGCGATCGGCCGGGCGTATGCCGAGGTGAAGCCCGGGGGCGTCGCGGGCATCGAGCTCCAGGGCGAGGAAGGCACCACCCATGGCGTGAAATTCGAATTCAACGACAAGGGCAAGTGGAACCGCCTCACCGAGTCCCGCGCCGCCGTCCGCCGCGACCGCCGCTGGCTCGTCTGCGTCTATCAGGACCCGAAGACCCAGCGCATGAACCTCCGCAGCATCCCGGACCGCGACTATCCTGTCACCGCTCCGGACGCGACAGCCTCCATCACCCCGTGAGATCCTTTCCCTCCCCGACCCATCCTATCGTCATGAAATCGAACCACATGATCCTCGGCCTGCTGGCCGCAGTCGCCATCCCCGCCCACGCCGAGCGGAAGCCGAATGTCCTGCTCATCGTCGCCGACGACCTCGGCTGGGGCGAGCTCACCTCGCAGGGCTTCACGAAGGACATCCCCACTCCGAACATCGACAGCATCTCGGCGAACGGTGTCCGCTTCACGAATGGCTACGTCAGCGGCCCGTATTGCAGCCCGACCCGCGCCGGACTTCTCACCGGTCGCTACCAGCAGCGTTTCGGCCATGAATTCAATCCCGGCAACCCGGTCGAGGCAGGCACCGCCATCGGCCTGTCGCTGCAGGAGACCACCATCGGCGACCGCCTGAAGTCCGCGGGCTACGCCACCGGATGGTTCGGCAAGTCGCACCTGGGCAACACCCCGGAATTCCACCCGCAGAAGCGCGGCTTCGATGAATTCTACGGCTTCCTCGGGGGCGCGCACGGCTACTTCGAGCCGGGTCGCGGCGACAATGCCGTGCTCCGCGGCACCGAACCGGTGAAGGAGACCGGCTACCTCACCGAGACCTTCGCGAGCGAGGCCGCGTCCTTCATCGAGCGGAAGAAGGACCAGCAGTGGTTCGTCTATCTGCCCTTCAATGCCGTCCACGCCCCGCTGGACACGCTGAAGAAGTACGACGACCGCTTCGCTTCCATCTCCGATCCGAAGCGCCGCAAGTTCGCCGCGCTGCTGTCCGCGCTCGATGACTCGGTCGGCACGGTGCTGAACAAGGTCCGCGACCTGAAGCTGGAGGAAGACACCATCGTCTACTTCATCAGCGACAATGGCGGGCCGACGCAGTCGATCACCTCCGGCAACGGTCCGCTGAAGGGCTACAAGGCGCAGACTTCCGAGGGCGGCATCCGCGTGCCCTTCGCCATCCAGTGGAAGGGCACCATCCCCGCCGGCAAGGTGGACGAGCGCCCGGTGATCCAGCTCGACCTGCTGCCGACCAGCCTCGCCGCGGCGGGCGTGGAGATCGACCCGGCATGGAAGCTGGATGGCGTGAATCTCCTTCCCTACCTGAAGGAGGGCGGCAAGACCGAGGCCCCGCACGAGGCGCTCTACTGGCGCTTCGGCCAGCAGATCGCCATCCGCAAGGGCGAGTGGAAGCTGGTGAAGTCCGCCGAGGACGGCATCCGCTACGGCGGAGGGAAGGCCAGCGCCGACGGCGCGAAGCTCTACAACCTCACGACCGACATCGGCGAGAAGAACGACCTCGCCTCGGAGCATCCGGACAAGGTGAAGGAACTCACCGAGGCCTGGAACGCCTGGAACGCGACGCTCGTGGATCCGAAGTGGACGCCGAACGGCAACCGCCGCAATGCACAGCGCCGCCGCGAGGTGGCGGGGAATGCCTCGCGCACCGGCCCGTGGAAATCGGGCGACGCGCTCTCCGCGGAGAACTCGCCGGACATCGCGGGCAAGGGCTTCACGATCGCCGCACAGATCGAGGGCGAGCCAAAGGACGGCGTGATCCTCGCACACGGCGGCACCTCGCGCGGCTACGCGCTGCACCTCGCCCGGGGGAAGCTGGTCCTCTCCGTGCGGGATGGCGGCGAGCTCTCCTCGGTGGTGGGCACCGAGCCCGTGGCCGCCGGCAGCCGCAAGGTCGAGGCCACCGTGGCGGCAGACGGCCAGGTGAAGCTCGCCGTGGACGGCCAGCCCGCCGGTGAAGGCAAGCTCGCCAGCATCGTCACCCGCGCTCCAGGCCAGGGCCTCACCGTGGGAAATGACGGCGGTGCCGCGGTCGGCGAATACGCCGCACCCCACGCCTACGAGGGCAAGGTGACGAATGCCACCGTGACGGCCCACTGATTCTCCCCGGAGACTTCCAAGGGCGCATCATGAGGCGCGGTCTGCCATCCGGCGGGCCGCGCCTTTCGCTTTCCCCACCTCAGAACTGGAAGTAGATGAACTCGCTCAGATTGTCGAAGCTGCGGCCCACCGCGTAGATCACGGCGAGCGTGAAAAGCAGCCACTGCCACGTGGGCCGCCACTGCCACCAGCGGAGAGGGCCGGTGGTGGTGCCGGTCGCTTCCGCGATGTCCAGCGCGGGCCGGTAGCGGCGCAGGAACTCCTGCGTATTCGGCAGCGCCCAGACGACGATGAGGCCGAGGACGATGGGCACCAGCGCGCGCTTCGCCTTCACCGCCACCACGGCCTCCGGCGGCCAGCCCTGGATGCCGTGGAAGCCGAACATGGCCCCCAGCATTTCCAGCGCCGTCTCCACGTCGTGCGCGCGGAAGAAGACCCAGCCGACGACCACCGCGAGGAAGGTCAGGCCGATCGCCAGCGGCTTCGGCAGCGCGGGCCAGCCCATCTTCTTCCGCAGGCCGGCCCACGCGTGGTTCAGGCACAGGTAGCCGCCGTGCAGCGCGCCCCAGATGATGAAGGTCCACCCCGCGCCGTGCCAGATGCCGCCGAGCAGCATGGTCAGGAAGAGATTCACGTAGCGGCGTGACGGGCCCTTCCTGTTCCCGCCGAGCGGGATATAGAGGTAGTCGCGCAGGAAGCGGGACAGCGTCATGTGCCAGCGCCGCCAGAAGTCCACGATGGAGACCGCCTTGTACGGCGAGTGGAAATTCAGCGGGAAGCGGATGCCGAACATGCGCGCCGTGCCGAGCGCCATGTCCGAGTAGCCGGAGAAGTCGAAGTAGAGCTGCAGCGTGTAGGTGATCGCGCCCGCCCACGCCTCCGCCATCGTCGGATCGCGGACCTCGCCCGCCGCGAGATTGAAGATCGGCGTGGCCGTGCGCGCGAGGTAGTCGGCCAGCACCACCTTCTTGAAGAGGCCCAGCGCGAGCATGGTCATGCCGATGGCGAAGTCCCGCGACCTGAGCCCGCGGTCCTTGTTCCGCTCGAACTGCGGCATCATCTCCCGGTGATGGATCAGCGGGCCCGCGATGAGGTGCGGGAAGAAGGTGACGAAGAGCAGGTAGTCCGTGAAGTGGTACTCCTCCGTCTCCCCGCGGTAGGCATCCACCAGGTACGCGATCTGGAGGAAGGTGAAGAAGGAGATCGCCAGCGGCAGGATGATGGTGCCGATGTCGCCCGGCCAATCGACCAGGGACGTGCTCACCCCGGCGAGGAAGCCCGCATACTTGTAGTAGCCGAGCAGCAGCAGGTTCGCCGTGATGCCGCCCGCCAGCAGCAGCTTGCCGGGCGCGGTGAATTTCAGCGCGGACAACCTGCGCCCGAGGAAATAATTGAAGCCGCAGGATCCCAGGATGATCGCGAGGTACTTCGGGCTCCACGGCTCGTCCGGGTCCGGATTCCAGATGCCGTAGAAGTACAGCGACACCAGGACGAGCCAGGCGAGCGACAGGCGGAAGGGTGCCTTCCTCAGCAGGTGATAGCCCAGCAGGGCCACCGGCATGAAGACGAAGAGGAAGAAGTAGGAATTGAATAGCATGTCACTTCACTTCGCCTTGGCGACCCCTTCCGCGATCCACTCCTCCTTCTTCGCCACGTCCGCGGCACCTGCTCCCGTGAGATACGCCCGGTAGCCCTCGCGCACGTCCCGGAACCACGGCTCGATGCTCGCCGAGGTGAGCCGCCGGCCGTAGTTCTCCGCGCCCTGCACCGGCACCGGCCAGCCCATGATGCGGGACTGGATGATATTCCCCACTTCCAGCGAGTAGTGCTCCAGGTCGCCCCAGCTCGGCATCACCGACTCGGCGTCCTGCGGCAGCGGGTCGCAATTCAGCGGGTGGAAGCCCGCGAAGTCCCACACTTCCACCGGCGGGCCTTCCAGATCCTCGGCATTCACCTTCCGCGCGAGGTCCAGCATCGCGCGGCGCTCGTTTTCATACACCACGTCGGGCGCATCCACGTCCGCGGCGCGGGCATACATCAGCGCGTGGGAGGGGTGGTAGAAGGCGACGAGCCTCACGCCCCGCCGCCGGGCCTCGCGCATCAGGTCCTCGAGCACCTTCGCCTTGTCCGGGTTCACCGCGGGATTCGCCCCTGTCATCACGTCGAATGCGGCCTCACTCTTGATGCGTGCCCGGATGAAGTCGATCTGCACGCGCTGGCCGCGCCTCTTCGGATTCGCGCGCAGGCCCTTCGACGTGTATTGCGACACCTCGTCCAGCGAGGCGCGCTTCAGCGTTTCCACGGAGGCCTCGAAGGTGGACACGCCGATGAGGTAGCGGATCTCGCGGTTGAAGAATTCCTCGTTGCTGGCCAGCGGCGAGGCGTGGAAGTCCCCCATGGGCCGCGTGTCCTTCTTCGAGCTGAGATCGCCCGGGTCCACGCCGAAGAGGATGACCTCCACCTCCCGCTCCTGCATCAGGTAGTGGGCCATCGCGCTGCTCTCGTAGATGAAGCCGCCGAGGCAGCCGAGATTCACCACGTCCTCGCGATGCCAGCCGGCATACTCCGGGTCCAGGCCATTCGCCACGCGGGAGGAGCCGATGAGCCCCACGCCGATGCCTTCGTTCGCGCGCACGATACCCGCCTTCCCCGTGCGGAGCTGCGAGGAAATGTCGCGGTAGGGCTCGAGCGACTCCGACGACCAGGGCATGGGCGTGACCCGCCATGGATTGACGAAGGTATTCAGCGCGAAGGAGGCCAAAGAGGCCACCGCGATGACGGCAACCAATCCGACGGAGTATCCCCGGAAGGCAGACATGGCAGGGGGTATGAAGGACCGGCCCCCGGGGGTCAAACGTCTTCGCCCCCCATCGATCCCATGCAAAAAGCCCTACACACTCGTCAGGGCAAGCCATCACACTCAACTACGTGCCGCACGCGCACGCGGCAGCCACATCTCCGGACATACGCACAAGACGATGCCTGCGGGGTGGCCATCATTCCTGCAATGAGGAGCCCAGGGTCAGAAGGTCCACCTTCAACGGAAACTCCGGAAGGCCGCGCACCCACTCGATGGTGGCCGCCCGCGAGGCCGGGTCCTGCTCGCGCATCATCGCCGCCGTCACCCTCGCCAGGTGATTCGGATCCAGCGTGGCATCCAGCAGCATCTGGCGCGCTTCGGCGGGGTCGCGGTGATTCGCGAGCGCGATGCCCATCACGTGCATACGCACATTTTCCGGCAGGTCCGAGGCGGTGGAGAAGCGGTGCAGCGTGGCCGAGAAATCCGGTGGCGCGAGGATCGATGACAGCTCCTCCAGCGAGGAGCGGGACATCGCGCCATCCGCCTCCAGCAGCACCGCGGGATTCCCCGGGTCCGCCGCCACCTGTGCCGCCAGTGCCAGTACGGGGAAATCGAAGCCGCCGGGTTGCGCGAATTCCGGGGCCTTGATCCCCGCCAGCCACGCCGCCGCCGCCGGGGCATCCGCCGCCAGCCACGTCCGCATCACGGAGCGGAAGGCCAGGCCATCGTCCCCGGCCAGCACTAGCTCCGCCGCCAGCCGCGGGTCGCTCTCCGCGAGGCGAGGCGCGAGAGAGGCCAGCACGTCCTTCTTCAGATCCTCCGGCACGTCGCTGTCGCGCAGCGCCACCGCCCACTCCCTGAGCTCGCGCCCGGAGGCCGTGGAAATGTGATCCCGCAGCGAGGCCCGGTCCCGCGCGCCCGGGCGGCTGCCATCGCGAGCGGACCGCGCGATCAGCCCGACGAAGCCGGCGGCATCCAGCGATGGCCGTGCATCGCGACGCGCGGCCCCGGACGCGGAGGCTTCCCCTGAACTACGATGCACGCCGTACTTCGCGGCCAGTTCCGCCTCGCGGCTCTCCAGCCGCGCGAGCTCGCGCCGCTGCCACCAGCCGGTGACGAGGGCCGTGGCGATGATGATGCCGATGAGGGGCAAGGTGGCTTTCATAGTCTGTGGGAGTCAGCGTGAAAAAAGCCGGTCGATCTCCTCTGCTGGCAGCCCGCCCCTGCGTGCGAGTTCACGGGCATCCTCCTCCTTGCGCGAGGTCAGCAGCATGGTGCGCAGCGCCGAGTCGCGCAGCTCTGGGTCGGAGATGAGGGCGGCACGCGGGATCGCATCCAGCACCAGCAGCTCGCTCTTCACTCCATGGGTCATGTAGGTGGCCAGCATCCGCTCGTCCGGCCGGCGCGCCCACTCGGCATCCAGGATCGCCGCCGCGGCATCCGGACGGGAGGTCGCCAGGCCCGTGAGCAGCATGCCGGTGGCGTGCGGGACATCCAGTCCGTCCGCGGACTCGCGCAGCCACTCGATCCGTCGCGCGGCGTCCTCCGCAGTCACCTCGCCGCGCGGACCGGAGGCAGCGATGGCCAGCAGCTCCTCCGCCCGGCTCCCGTCCAGATCCAGCCCCGCCAGCCATCCGCGCACCTCCTGCGGGGAGCGGCCGTCGGCACGGTGGAAGATCGCATTCATGGAAAGCAACCGCAGCCGCTCATCCGCGATCTCCGAGGCGAGGCCGAGCATCTCCTGCGGCCGGTCCGCGCCACCACCGCCGCCGATCAGCGAGAACTTCTCCGCATCCGGCAGCGAGCGATAGAAGGCCAGCGCCTCCGCCGAATCGCGCCGCTCCAGCGCATCGAATGCCCGCGCGACCAGCACGCCGGTGTCATTCGAGGAGCCGGGCCTGGCCATCTGGCGATACCACGCCACCGCCGCATCCGGATCCGCCTCCACCCAGCGGTCCAGGTTTCCTCCCGCGAGATCCCACAGCGTTCCCTGGCCGGAGGTCATGGCAGGCGCGAGCAGCACCACCAGCTCCATCACCCGCTCACCGGGCAGGCCCGACTTCTCCGCGACGCGGCAGTACTGGCGGAACAATGCCTTCACCAGCGCGACCCGCTGGTCCGCTCCCAGCTCGAGCCCCGCCGACTCCCTCAGCAACGCTTCAAGCTCATCCGCGCCCATCGCTTCGATCTTCCTCTCCGTGGTGAAGCGCTTCACCAGGTCCCCCTGCTCCGCGGCGAGCAGTGCATCCGCGAGCGCGACGAGATTCATCGCGCTGCCCGCGCGTGATGACGATGACGCCATCTGCCGCGACGGTGCCACGGGTGACGTGGCATGCGCGCTCTCTAACAATCCGATGCGGTCGCGTGCCTCGGAGATGGCCATCGCCTGCATGCCCAGCGGCACCAGCGAGAGAAGCAGGACGGCCGCGAGCGCCGCGGCAGGTTTCACTTTCATGAGATGGATGGAGTGGAAGGTGAGCGTCTGCCACGAGAGCGCGGCGGATGCTGCGGATGCGGATGATGGCAGCGATGCGAGGAAAGCCGCAGGGGCGGCCTGCGTGAACGAGGTGCCCAGCCCGGTGGTCAGCACGGTGGCACTCACCGCCACGCCGCGCCTTGTCAGATAAGTCCGCAGCCGCTCGATGGCGCGCGATCCACGCTGGCGCCACGCCGCGGGCTCGCCGCCGAAGCGACGCGCCATCTGCTCGAAGCTCAGGCCGTCGAAAAATTTCAGGAATATCACCTCGCGATCCTTCTCGCCCATCGCGTCCAGTGCTTCATCCAGCAGCGGGGCGATCTCCTTCCACGTGGACTCGCCTTCCTCGTCCGGCGGCATCAGGTGTTTCATACGCGCATGGTGCCGCTGCTCGCGGCGCAGGATCTTCGACGCCTCATAGCAGGCGGTGCGGTGGAGCCATCCGGAGAGACTGGGCAGGTGCGTCAGCCGCGGGGCCTTCCGCGCGAGGATGAGCAGCGCATTCTGGGCCGCCTCGCCCGCGAGGTCATCGCGTCCGGTCCGCCGCAGCGCCGCATGATACAGCAGTCCGCCGTAGCGACGTGCGAGCGCCGCGAAGGCCTCCTCGGAGGCTCCGGCACACCACGCCTCCAGCAGGGCTGCATCATTGCGGTCGCTCATGTCATCCATCATCCCCCGCACGCGGCGGAAGTGTGACAGGAAAATCGCGCGCGTTTGAAGTGACGACATCTGTCGTCAGATCGGCGGTCCTGAATTTATTTCATTACGTGTCCTCCCCCATCCTAACGAAAATCATAGGACAGCCGTCCCGCTGGCATGTCGGGTGCTATCGGGGCGCTGACTCCCCGGCTTCCCCCCGAGCCATTTGCGGTTTCGACCGGTGGGTCCGCATGCATTCACGGAATGCTCCTCAACCATGTACATGAAGACCCGACCTACCACCTCGCTCATACTGTCCATCTGCTTCGCCGGCATCACCTACGGGATCGCCGGAGCGGCGGAGTCCACCGTGCCGGTCATCAAGACCTTCGACCTGGAGACCGCCACGCTCGACGACGTCCAGGAGGCCATGCGCCTCGGTGAACTCTCCAGCGTGGAGCTCACCCTGCTCTACCTGAACCGCATCGCGGCCTACGACAAGACGACCGGCCCCATCGGCCTGAATACCGTGCCCGCGCTGAATCCGGACGTGATCGCCGAGGCGGCACGCGCGGACAAGCTGCGCCGCCAGGGTGTGGATCTCGGTCCCCTCCACGGCGTGCCATTCACCGCGAAGGGCAACTACAACTTCAAGGGCATGGCCACCACGGACGGCATCTCCGTCTGGGCGGACTTCACCGCTCCCTACACCAGCCACGTCATCGAGGCGCTGCAGGAAAAGGGTGCTGTCTTCCTCGGCCACAACAACCTGGACACCTTCCAGTCCTCGACCGGCTCGACGAATTCCCAGACCTTCGGCCTGGCGCGGAATGCCTACAACCGCGAGTTCGCCACCGGCGGATCGAGCGGCGGCTCCGGCTCCTCCGTGGGCGCGAATCTCACCTTCTTCGCCCTCGGCGGCGAGACCGGCGGCTCCGTCCGCAGCCCCTCCGAGCGCGCGGGCATCGTGGGCTACAAGACCAGCCAGTCCCTCATCTCCGTGCGCGGCCTCGCACCGCTCGCATGGGATCGCGACGTGGTCGGCCCCATGACCCGCTACGCCGTGGACAATGCCCACGTGATGGAAGCCGCCTCGAAGGAAGACCCGGCGAACGTCTGGTCCAGCGTGACGGTCGATGAAGGCCGTCCACGCCCGGTGAACTTCGCCAGCCAGGCCACCACTTCCTCGCTCGCGGGCAAGAAATTCGGCATCCTGACGAATTCCGTGGGCACCTCCGACACCGGCGTGGCCGGCGCGATCAAGCAGGTCTTCGCCGAGGCGAAGGCGACGCTCGAGGCCGCCGGTGCCACCGTGGTGGAAGTGACCGCCCCGCCGGAGCTGGACATCACCTTCACCGGCCGCCGCCGCTCGCTGCCGGATACCGTGCTCACCCCGCCGACACGCAAGCTCTACTCGCCCGTCACCACGGACCTCACCGGCAACATGGTGGCCGGCTCGCGCGCCTATGCCTTCAAGACCTTCCTCGACAGCATGGTCACGCTGCCGGGCGACACGCCGGAGCAGATCCACGACAAGGTGGTGGCACGCATCAGCCCCGTCACCCAGCTCCCGCAGCAGTACCGCACCTCCATCGCGGAGAAGACCACCTTCGGCCCGGGCCACCCGGATACCGTGGAGCACTTCCAGGCGGTGAAGTACATGATCCATGACTACGAGCTCTTCCTGGCCGACAACGGCGTGGACGCGCTGATCTTCCCGACCGTCTCGAACAAGACCGCATCGGGCCTCACGCTGCCGAACCTGACCCGCGCGCTGATCAATTCCTTCAGCCTCCCGGCCGTCACCGTCCCGATGGGCACGGTGGAGGTCTCCGGATCGGTCGAGCCGACCACCATCCAGTTCGTCGGACGCTTCCTGCAGGATGACAAGCTGCTGGCCCTGGCCGCCGCCTACGAGCGCGCCAGCCAGAAGCGCATCGTCTCCCCGCTGGTGCCGCCGCTCGATGGCGAGAGCTTCGAGCTGACCATGGACTCCTACGTCCGCGCGAACTCGCCCTACTCCCCGCCGCTGCTGGTGGTGAAGAAGCGCGCCACGGCCAAGAAGACCGCCGGTGTGAAGCGCCTGGAAGTGGGCGGCAACATCCGCCTGAAGGCCGACGTGGCCACCATCCGCGCCTGGGTGAACGGCCAGTCCGTGCCAGTCGCCATCAAGGGCCGCCAGTGGAAGGGCTCGGTCTCCGTCGAGGAGATCCTCCCCTACCTGACCCCGGGATCGAAGACCGCGGAGCTGAGCGTCCTCGCCGAGGACAGCGAAGGAAACACCAGCGCCACGGTGCTGGAAATCCGCGTGCCGAAGAAGCTCTGATGAGCTGACCCCGGATCCGCCCCGAACCCGACCCATCCAAACCCACAAGCACCGTCATGACTGCTCTCCTGAAATCCACCAGGGTCCGCCTCGGCCTGCTCCTCGCAGGACTCGTGGCCCTCACCTGGTGGCTGGCCCTTCCTTCCAAGCCGGAAGCCATTTCCGAAAGGAAGGAACCCGTGTCCGCCCCCGTGGCGGGCAAGTGGGACGGTCATGACGGTGCCACCCGGTTCGCCGCGGCAGTGGCCGCGGCGACGCCGGCGGACTGGGCACAGCTCGTCCGCGAAGCCCTCGACTCGGGCAACGAGGAAATCATCCGCGACATCCTGCCCGGCCTGCTCCGGAGCTGGATGCAGGCGGACATGCGCGGCTTCCTCGCCTTCATCAATGAGCTCGAGGTCCTCGATGAAAACGGCCGCCGCTGGGCCATCCTCGGCCCCATCCTCCTGGAGGTGATCCCCGGTCTCGGCGACCAGGCCATCACTTCCCCCACGCTCTCCAGCATCATCCAGCGCACCATCCTCAACGTGGCACGCATCGATCCCGAAACGGCGCTCGACTGGGCGCAGCAGCGCCTCGCAGGCATCGAGCAGGACCGCGCCATCGCCGGCATCATCCCCTACCTCGTGGCAAAGGACATCGAGTCCGCGAAGAGCCTCGCCGCGGGCATCCAGTCCACGCCGAACCGCCTCGCCGCCCAGCTCGCGATCGGCACCTACCTCGGCGCGAATGACTCCGCCGCCGCCCTCGCCTGGGCGAACTCGCTTTCCCACGAAGGCGACCGCGCCTATGCGCTGGCCGCCGTGCTCTCGGCCATGGCGGAGGCCAGCCCGCACGGTGCGGGCGAGATCTACCGCGACGCCGTGGCGAAGATGCAGGCCGCCTTCACCGAGAAGGTGCTCGCGGACCGCCGCCAGATGGGCCCCTCGATGGATGGCGAATTTGAAGACATGACCCCGGCCCAGGCCGAGCAGGCACTGCGCTCGCTGCCGGACCCGAATCTCCAGTACTTCGAGCGCGCCGCCACGGAGATCGGCAATGCGCTCGTGCGGAACGACCCCGCCGCCGCGCTCGCCTGGGCGCGCAGCCTGACCGCCATCCAGGGCGGGGAAGCCGCGCTCGCCAGCGTGTATGGTGCCTGGGTCAGCATCGATCCTGCCGCCGCCTGGAGCCAGCTCCGCACCGAGGCAAATCCCGCCACCCGCGTGGTCGCAGACTTCTTCGAGTCCTGGGCTTCCAAGGATCCCGCCGGTGCTGCCGGTGCGCTGGCCGAGCTCTCCGGCACCTCCTCGCGCCTAGCCGCCATCCCCGCAACCGTGTCCGGATGGACCGAGGCGGGCGGTGCCACGAACGACCTGGTCCGCTGGGCCGGTACGCTGCCCGCCGGCCAGGAGCAGGACCGCGCACGCGGTGCCATCGCCAGCACGGTCGCCTTTGACGATCCCGTCGTCGCGCTGCAGCAGGTGCAGCAGATCAAGGACCCGCAGAAGCAGGCCGCCGCCTTCGGAGAGGTCTTCCCGAGCCTGGCCGACATCCAGCCGCTGACCGCACAGAAGGCCGTGCAGACCCTGCCACTTTCACAGCTACAGAAGGACTACTTCAACGGACTGCTCGAGCCGCTGCTGAATCCCTGATCCACGATCACGGGCAAGGCAAGCTCACCGGGGAACACGATTTCCTCCCCCTTCCCAAACGAAAAGGGCGATCGCTTCATGGAAGCGATCGCCCTTGATCGTTTGTAGGAAACAACAGCTCCGTCAGCCCGCTCAGCGCTTGCGGCGGAAGGCGAGGCCGAGACCCGCGAGGGCGAGGATGGCCACGGAAGGCTCCGGTATGGACGAGGCGGGCAGGTTGCCCTTGAAGGTCACGTTGTGGATCTCGGCGGTCTGGGTCAGCTTGGCCGCCACCACGGAGCCGTCGAAGTTCGAGCCATTCTGCTGCACGTTTGCCAGCGGGGCGAAGATCGCGCCGCGGAAGTTCCTGTTCACCGTCATCGAGGTCGCCTCGAAGAAGTTGAAGAGGACCTTCGATTCGTTGTTCGTGAAGCCGTTGGTGAAGTTCTTGTTGATGTCGATGTTCGTGCCCGAGACGTTGATCAGCACGGTCTCCGCGCCGTTCATGTTCAGCTCCAGGCGGTCGAAGTTGCCGCCGTTGCCGAAGAGGGTGGCAGCGGAGACATTGAAGATGGCGACCCGCGTGCCGTCGATCAGGGTCGGCGTGGCATTGAAGGTGAAGGAGCCGTTGCCCGGGATGGTGGCCGTGCTGTTCGGCGTCATCTGCGACCACTGCTGCGAGGCGAGGGTCAGGATGTTCGTGAGGTGATTCACGCTGGAGAGGCCCACGCTGGCGAGCGCGTCATTCCATGCGCCCTCGCCGGTGGAGATCACCGGGGTGCCGGGGGCATTGCCATTCAGCGTGAACTGGCTGCTCGTCACCGGGGTGCGGCTCACGAGGCTGCCGCTGAGCAGCGTGGTGCGGTTGGTATTGGCCACGCCGTTGTTCAGCCACAGCGTGTACTTGGCGTCGTTCGACACCTGTCCGCTGTTGAAGCCGAACTGGGCGGAATTGCCCGGCTTGTAGGTGCCATAGACAAGGGCGGAACCCTCGGTCTCATTGCCCGGAGTGTAATCACCGGCGATGACATTGAAGCGCTCCATCAGGCTCATCACCAGGTTGGCGGCGCTAGCTTTCGCTCCGCACAGGCATAGTACGCCTGCGGACAGGAATGTAAGGAGTTTCATGGGGAGTAAGGGGAGAACTGACAAGGCGTCGGTAAGCCCCCCTTAAATACCAAGCAAGTATAATAGAGGGAAAACCGGCCAAATACCCCCAAACCTACGCGATTTCGTTGATTCCACGGGGGTTTTTCACGCGATCGCGTAGCGTATAATTCCTTATCAGGGCGAAAATCGGATAGCAGGAACATGACGGTTTCCTTTCCGCGGCATTTCCCCCCGTGCCGGTATCCTCCCCAACAGACATCGCCGATAGCCGCGCCGGGCCACTTCCCGGGCTTCTGATCAAAGACAGCACCGCGAAAAACGCGAAAAGACGCGAAACCTGTTAGAAAGGCACTTTCTTCATGCCTCCAGATTTCGCGCCCTTTGGCGTTTTTCGCGGTGAATGGAATGTCCGACCCGCTCTAAGGGCCGATACCTACACGCCCAGCCCCTTTCTCAGACCGGGATATCGTCGTGCGATTCCTCGTCGAGTTCGGCGGCGCGGGCCCGGGCGCAGGATTCGCTCTTGATGACGGCGTAGATGCCTCCCACGAGGATGGCCCCGCCGAGCACGCCGATGCCCACGGCCTGCCGCTGCGGGATGGACCGCAGCGAGCGCAGGCGCGAGGCGGCGTAGTGCCCGCCATCGAGAATGCGGTCCCGGGCGGTGTCCGCCAGCGCCCGTGCCCCCTGCGGCACCGTGTGGCTGGTGGTATGGTGGAAGAGATTTCCCACGTCGCTGCGGAGATGGGAGATGTCCTCGCGGACCTTTGAAAGCAGCGAGGCGGCGCGGCGGTCGTGGAATGGGAAGTTCATGGCAATGCGGGTCCGATGGTTTCGCAGACGTGGCACTAACGCCCACGTTCCGCCCCACGGCAAGCGGCGTTCCGGCGGGGCGGTCAAATCGCGGCCAGCACGGCGATCAGCGCGGAGAGCTGCGTATTGTAGTTCACCACCTTCGCCCGCGGCGGCTGCTGCCACTCCAGCGGGTAGAGGCCGTCTTCCTGCGGGAGCTTCAGGATGGCCCCGGCGCTGGCGGCCAGCACGCGGTCGAGCTGTGCGGAGACGCCGGGGTGGATCTTCTGCCGCTTCAGCGTGCGGGAGAGCGTGCCGAAGTAACGCGCGCAGATGCCCTTGAACATGCCCACGTCCCAGCCGTCGGTACTAAGCTTCTCGTACAAGATCCCCTGCTCCGTCACCACCCCGGACTTTTCAATGATGGTGGTGGCGATGCCCGCGGCCTCGTCCAGCCACACCTGCTTGCCCGTGGCGGCGTGGAGCGCTTCCAGGCCGCCGACATACGCGCCCTGGTTGTAGGTCCAGTAGTCGCCCTTGTGCCCGGGGCGGTCCACGATGCCGGTGCCGTCGTAGAGCTTCACCTCCTTTTCCCACGCGATGGTGCGCTCGGCCCAGTCGAGGAATTCGCGCTTCTTCGTCACGCGGTGGAGCCGTGCGGAAAGGACCACGAAGAGGCTGTTCGTGATCGCGTTCGGGTCGCGCTTGTCATCCTCCTCGGCCCAGGAGACGCCGCCGTTCTTTTGCCAGTTGTCCACGAGGTGCTTGTGGATGGCCACGGCGGTGCGCAGGTAGCGCGGGTCCTTCGTGCGCTCGTGGAATTTCAGCCACGCGATACCCCACCAGGCGGAGTCGTCGAGGTACTCGTTGCGGAATTCGCTGTCGTGGATCTTCTGCGGATCGAGCGACTTCATCTTCCGCTCCAGCTTCTTGTCATCGTCGGCGGACCACTTCCCCTGCTTGCGCAGCGACTCGGCGAGCTTCGGGAAGCGGCTGCCGCGCAGGACATTCCCCGCGTGCAGCTCGCGGAGCTGTGCATCGTAGATGCCGGTGCGGGTGACATTCATGTAGTCCACCATGGCCTCCACGGCATTCGCGCAGGACCACCAGGGAGGATTGATGCTGCCGTCGAAGTGGCCGCGCAGGTCTTTGCCCGGGCGGTCCAGCCAATTCGCCAGCTCCGGCACCCAGAAGACATCGTCCAGCGTCTTCATCCCGTCGCGGAATGCCTTCGCCAGGTCGGACCGGCCGGGGGCATCCTGCGAGAGCGAGACTCGCGGCAGCAGTGCCACCGCGGCGAGGGACTTGAGGAATGAGGAACGGGTGATCATGCGCGGCGGCAGCATCGGGGAGCGGGGGCATCCTGTCGACACAGGCGTGAACCGCCGGCCCACGCCCGCCCCCCTTTCATTCATCATCACACGGTCTCCACCTTCACGGCTTTTCCTTCCTTGATCGAGCGGTAGATCGCTTCCACCGCGAGCAGGTCCTTCAGCCCCTCTTCGCCCGCAGGCTCGAAGCGCTTGCCCTCGAGAATGGCCTGCGAGAAGGCATCCATCTCGGCCTCGAAGTGGTCAATGGCGGGGAACTCGATCTTCACCTCGGGCTTCGAGGTCCAGCCCTTCAGCCCGCCGTAGCTGTAGGCCGGGTCCATGCCGAAGCGCCCGCCCTCGCAGATGGCGGTGAAGAAATTCGCGCCATTGAAGGCATACGTGGTCATGACCGAGGCGATGACGCCGGAGGGAAACTTCATCGACCAGGAGATGGTCTCGTCCACCTCGGCGAATTTCACCGGGTCGGTCTTCGTTTCCTGCGCGGTGATTTCCACGGGCTCCTCGCCGGTGAGGTAGCGGCAGGCCTGCAGCGCATAGACGCCCACGTCCATGAGCGCGCCGCCGCCCGCGAGGTCCTTTCGCAGGCGCCACTGGGTGGGATCCCCGATCTGGAAGCCAAAGCCCGCCTCGATGAATTTCAGCGGGCCGAAGACCTTCTCCCGCGCCAGCCGCATGCACTCGCGGTGGTGCGGCTCGAATTGGCAACGGTAGCCGATGCCGAGTTGCTTCCCCGCCTCCTTCATGGCGGCGATCATGCGGCGGCACTCGTCCGCGGTGTTTGCCATCGGCTTCTCGCAGAAGACATGCTTCCCGGCCTTCGCGCCGCGGATGACGAATTCCTCGTGCATGGAATTCGGCAGCACCACGAAGATGACATCCACGTCGGGATTCTCCGCGATCTTGTCGAAGGTCTCGTAGTTGTAAACGTGGGTGTCCGGGATGGAGTATTTCTCCTGCCACTCCTTTGCCTTCGCCGGGGTGCCGGTGACGATGGCGGCGAGGCGCGAGTGCTTCGTCTTCTGCAGCGCCGGGGCGAGCTGGTTCTTGCTCAGCGTGCCGAGGCCGACGAGCGCCCAGCCGAGTTTCTTGCCCGCGCGCCGTGGCTCCTGGGCACGGGCTCCGGTGGTGAAGGCGGCGGCGGTGGCTCCGAGGGTGGCGAGGAAGGGGCGGCGTTGCATGGGTTTTCCAGTGGATCAGGCGTTAGGGATTGGGGTCGGGCTTCGTGGGGATGTTAGAGATCGTCGGTCTGAAACGTGTTGTTCGGGTCGAATCGATCACTCTGGAGGCCTTTCTTGAACCAGCGCATGCGCTGCGCCGAGGTGCCGTGGGTGAAGGAGTCGGGCACCACGCGGCCCTGCGCCTGGCGCTGCAGGGTATCGTCGCCGATCTTGTTCGCCGCATTCAGCGCTTCCTCGAGATCGCCTTCTTCCAGGAAGTCGTACTTCTGCTGGCCCTTCCGCGCCCACATGCCGGCAAGGAAGTCCGCTTGGAGCTCCAGCCTCACGGAGAGCTCGTTCGCCTCCTTTTCGCTCACGCGCTGCCGTGCCTGCTGCACCTGGCCGGAGATGCCCAGCAGGCTCTGCACGTGATGCCCCACCTCGTGGGCGATGACGTAGGCCTGCGCGAAGTCCCCGGCCGCGCCGAACCTGTCCTCCAGCTCGCGGAAGAACGAGAGATCGATGTAAACGGTGCGGTCCGCCGGGCAGTAGAAGGGCCCCATCTGCGAGCTCGCGCCGCCGCAGCCGCTCTGCACCGTGCCGCGGAAGAGCACCAGCCGCGGCTCCTCGTAGGTCTTTCCCATGCGCTGGAATTCCGCGCCCCAGATCTCCTCGGTATCGGCGAGCACGGTCTTCACGAAGGCCACCGCACGCTCTTCCTCCGGTGACGCCGGGGCCTCGATGCCCTGCCCGCCACCGCCACCCTGCGTCTGCTGGAGGAACTGCATGGGATCCCCGCCGAGCAGCCACACGATGAGCAGCAGGACCAGCGTCCCCAGCCCGCCGCCGATGGCGATGCCGCCCCCACCCCTGCCGCCGCGGCGATCTTCCACGTTTTCACTCTGACGTCGTCCTTCCCAGCGCATGATGGTTGGTCCTCCGGATTTAATTTATTCAGCCTCCAATGGAGCCGAAGGCGGTGGTCCCGGCAACCTTGAATCGTTTTGGGGAGATGGGAGATGGGAGATGGGAGATGGGAGATGGGAGATGGAGGATGGAGGATGGAGGATGGAGGATGGAGGATGGAGGACGGAGGACGGAGGACGGAGGACGGAGGACGGAGGACGGAGGACGGAGGACGGAGGACGGAGGACGGAGGACGGAGGGCTTTTGTGGGTGGTGGCAGGCTTTGGGGAAGGAGACTTGCCGGCTAAAGCCAGCACTCCGCCTGCGGCAGCTCCTGGGAGCGCCGGTCATTAGACCGGCCCGAAGCAGCTCTCGATGCCGACGGAGACCCTGTGCCATCGTGGTCCGCATCGCTCCGCGTGCGGCGAAGCAGTTCTGGCGGCGGGCTTTGTTATTGTGGCTTCGGGGTGGGAGGCAGCACGGAGACTCCTTGCATAGTGAAGATGACAGCGAGGCCTCGCCCACAACTCCCCTACCAGCGCACCGCACGCGTAGCGATGCGGACTACTTTCACGATGCAGACCTCCGCGATGAAGCGCGCAGCCAAGGACCACTCGGGCCGGTCTAATGACCGGCGCTCCCAGGCACCGCACGCGGAGCGATGCGGACCACCTTTCCGCCCCACGAAAAAACGGCCGCCCGGTTAACCCGGACGACCGTCTTTTGATTGGAGCAGCTATGGCCTGGAAATCAGGGAAGCGGGACTTCCGAAATGGTCTTCAGCACGCGGCTGGCGATCTGGTACGGGTCGCCCTGCGAGTTCGGACGGCGGTCTTCGAGGTAGCCCTTGTAGCCGGCGTTGATGAAGCTGTGCGGGACGCGCACCGAGGAACCGCGGTCAGCGATGCCGTAGGTGAACTTGTCGATGGACTGGGTCTCGTGGAGACCGGTGAGGCGCATGTGGTTGTCCGGACCGTAGACGGCGATGTGCTCGTCGAGGTTCTTGCCGAACTGGGCCATGAGCGCTTCGAAGTACTCCTTGCCGCCGGTTTCGCGCATGTACTTCGTGGAGAAGTTGCAGTGCATGCCGGAGCCGTTCCAGTCGAGGTCCTTGCCGAGCGGCTTGCAGTGGTAGTTCACGTCCACGCCGTAGCTTTCGCAGAGGCGGTTGAGGATGTAGCGGGCGACCCAGATCTGGTCGGCGCAGGTCTTCGAGCCCTTGCCGAAGATCTGGAATTCCCACTGGCCCTTGGCCACTTCGGCATTGATGCCTTCGTGGTTGATGCCGGCCTCAAGGCAGAGCTCGAGGTGCTCCTCGACGATCTGGCGAGCCACGTCACCGACGTTGCTGTAGCCGACGCCGCAGTAGTACGGGCCCTGCGGACCGGGGTAGCCTTCCTTCGGGAAGCCGAGCGGGGCACCATTCTCCCAGAGGAAGTACTCCTGCTCGAAGCCGAACCAGGTGTCGGCGTCGTCGAGGATGGTGGCGCGGTTGTTCGACGGGTGCGGGGTGACGCCGTCCGGCATCATGACCTCGCACATGACGAGCGCGCCGTTGTTGCGGGATGCGTCCGGGAAAACGGCCACGGGCTTCAGCACGCAGTCGGAGCTGCGGCCTTCGGCCTGCTGGGTGGAGGATCCGTCGAAGCCCCAGTTTGGAAGCTGCTCGAGGGTCGGGAAGGCGTCGAAGTCCTTCAGTTGAGTCTTGCTACGCAGGTTCGGGACGGGGGTGTAGCCGTCGAGCCAGATGTACTCCAATTTGAACTTGGGCATCGTTTTCTTAGGTTGTGGTTCGGATCGCGGGGATTCGTGCGGATGGAAACGAGGGCGCGGACGCCCCCAGGTGCGCGCAGGTCGCTCGCACCGCGCCCCAAAAAGCAGTAGCCGGGCCAACCGGCAAGCACGGTCGTATTTTTTCCTTTTGCCGCCTTTCCCCTGCCGCTCAGGATCGCCGCCGCGTGACGACACCCGGCCCCGACCCAGCCACTCCGCCATTGAATCTCAAATGGTCCGGCATGAGCCATGTCGGGCGCTTCCGCACGAACAACGAGGACGCCTTCCTGGGCCTCACCTTTGACGCGCGGGAGATCCACTACCTGGGCAAGACGGGCCACGGGACGCTGGAGAAGGCCGACTACGTCTTCGCCGTGAGCGATGGCATGGGCGGGGCGAAGTCCGGGGAATTCGCCAGCAAGATCGCCGTGGAGAAGATCACGCGCTTGCTGCCGGCGAGCTTTGGCATGGGGGCGCAGCACCTGGAGGCGGGATTTTCGGACATCCTGCGCGAGCTTTTCGAGCGCATCCACGGAGCGATCAGCGATCTGGGGCGCTACTACCCGGAGTGCCACGGCATGGGGGCCACGCTCAGCCTGTGCTGGTTCATGCCGGGGTGGATGTGCTTTTCCCACATCGGGGACAGCCGCATCTACTACCTGCCGCGGGAGGGGGAGATGACCCAGGTGACGCATGACCACTCGCACGTGGGCTGGCTGCGCCGCTCCGGGAAGATCAACGAGCGGGAAGCCCGCACCCATCCCGGCCGCAGCTCGCTCTCCCAGGCGCTGGGCGGCGGGAACCAGAAGATAGACCCGCACATCGGTCGCGTGGCCTGCCAGCCGGGGGATCGCTTCCTGATCTGCTCGGACGGGCTGGTGGACGGCCTCTGGGACAAGAAGATCAACGAGATGGCCCGCGGGGAATTCTGCGCGGCGACGATGGTGACGCTGGCGGTGAATGAATCCGGCCGCGACAATACCACCGCGCTGCTCATCGAGGTGGCCTGAGAGCGGGTACGCGTCCGTTTTTCGCTTCGCCCCGGGCGGCGCGGAGGGCAGATTTCACCGCGTGCCGCTCTCCCCTCCCGCCCTCGGAACCGCGCTGGTCATCGTGGTGGACCCGGTGCGGGTGGGCGTGGAAGCGACGGCCTGCCTGTCCGCTTCGGAGCGGACGCAGGCGGAGCGCTTCCACTTTGAAAAGGACGCCATCCACTGGCGCGCCTGCCGGGCGGCGCTGCGCGGCGTGCTGGGCGAGGCGCTGGGAATCGCGCCCGGGGCTGTGGGCATCGACCACGGCGAGCATGGGAAGCCGGAGCTCTCGCCCGCCGGGAGCGGCCTGCACTTCAATCTCTCGCACTGCCGGGACCTCGCGCTGATCGCCCTCTGCCAGGACGGGGCCGTGGGCGTGGACATCGAGCCCGCCGACCGCGCGCCGACGCTGCTGGGCTGCGAGGACGCCTTTTGCCACCCCGGCGAGATTTCCCTGCTGCCGGATGAGGCCGGCCCGCGCGCGACCATGCTGATGGACCTCTGGACGCGGAAGGAGGCGCTGCTGAAGGCGCTGGGCACCGGCATGTCGCTGGCACCGCAATCCGTCTCCGTGGCGGATCCGCCCGCGAGCTACGCCGACGACGCGCGCTTCCGGGACCTGCGACTGCACGCCTTGCGCGGTGCGGCGCTGGAAAGGCACGTCGCCTGCCTGGCCGCACCGGCTTCAGTCTCGCGCATTCTTTTGAAGGACTGGCCCGGGACCGGCTGACCGGGACCGCCCCCCCCTTTAACCCTCGTCATCGACAGCGCAGGTGCGCCGTGTCATATAAGGCAAGTCGACATTCACGATGCCCGAAGCAATCCAGTTCTACTGCCCCGCCTGCGGGATCACCCTGCGGGTGCCACTGGCGGCATCGGGCACGCAGGGGCCTTGCCCGCGGTGCCAGCAGTCGATCATCTGCCCGGACCTGGCCACCGGCATCGGGGCGCGTCGTGCCGGGGTGCCGTTTTCCGCCCCAGCCGCACAGGCCTCTGCCGAGCCGCCGCGTCCTTCGCGCGACGCCGATCCTTTCAATCCCTTCAGCCGGAAACCCGAGCCGCTGGTTTCCCCACCGGCACCGCAGCCTGTTTCCCAACCGGCACCCGAACCCGCGCCGGAACCGCAGCCAGCACCCCTGCCGGAACCACACCCGGAGCCCCCTCCGGTCCCCGCGCCAGCACCGCAGCCAGCGCCACAATCGGAGCCCGAGCCAACACCTCAGCTTCCGCCTCCGCCGCAGCCCATTCCCCAACCGGAACCACAACCCGCTCCCCAGCCAATCCCCCAGCCGCTACCGCAGGCCGAGCCTCCCGCGCCCGCCGAACCGGCACCGGCCTTCACCTTCGAGCGGGTCAAGCAGCCGCCACCGATCCAGCAGTCACGTCCGGAGCCCTTCTCCGGCGTGAAGTCCCCGGAACTACCCCGGACCGAAGCTCCCGTGGCCGAAGACCCGCCCGTCCGCCGCTCCGGCTCCTCCCGTAAGCAGCGGAGGGACGCCCGCGCCGAGGCTGCCGAGGAACGCTCGTCCGCAAGCGTCGGCGCGCGGGCCCTGATGATCCTGCTGCTGCTCTTTTCCCTGCTCGCCGCGCTGGTCGGCTTCATCGCGGGCTACGGCTTCGGAGCGAGGAACGTGCCGATCGTCAATTGGTTCCAGCCACCGCCGGAAAAGACCGACTTCCTCCCCGGGACCAACCGGGCTCCGTCCCAGCCGGTCACACCGGAGCCGGAAACGGATCGCGATCCTGAAACGCAACCGGTTCCGCCCCCGCCATCGTCCACGGAGGAAATACCGCCGCCCCCTCCCACCACCGAACCACCTGCCGGGGAAGATCCGGCGGAAAGACCGCAAGAAGAGCCGCCATCGCTCAAGGTCATCTCCGCCCCGGAAGCCGCGCTGAAGGCCTTCCTTTCCGCTCCGGATTGGCGCACGAGGGCGAAGCACGTCCTCTATCCCGCCCGCACCACGGAGAAGATGGAGGCCTACCACATCGATACGCCGGACGGCCCCACGGTCCCCACCCAGATCACCCTCGCCGCCTCGCACGATGACCCCGATACCGGCGAGCGGCTCTTCACCTACATGGTCGCCACCGAGGCCCACCCGAGGGGCTTCCCCGTCGCCATCATGAAGACGCCGGACGGCTGGAAGGTGGATTGGGACAGCTTCGTCGAATTCCGCGACGATCATTTCCGCCGCTTCGCCTCCGGCGAGGGCAGCGACACCGGGACCTTCCACCTGCTGGTGAGGAACACGCACCACTTCGGCGACAAATTCCCCGGCAGCGACAAGCTCTCCGTCTTCCGCGTCGATCCGCCGCTGCTGGATCGCGACCAGTATGCCTTTGCCCCCACGGGCAAGGACCTGCAGAAGGCGCTCACCGCCTCCATCGAATGGGGCCGCCCTTGCGCCGCCGTCCTGCAGCTCACGCGCAAGAAAAACCCCGACGGCACCACCCGCCTGGAGATCACCAATCTCGTCGCCCCCAACTGGCGCCCCCGGCCCTGACGCCTCCCCACCCCTGGGAGCGCGCGGCCACTGGCCCGCCGAAGCACCCTTGTGCAACTTCCCCTCTCTACGCTCCCGCCGAGAGCCCTCTCCAGGAAAACGTCACTCTTCAGGGCCAAAGGCCCGGCCATCCCTCAGCCCGGGCCACCGGCCCGGGTAGCTGGTTCGGCGCGAGCAGGCGGCCTGAAGGGCCGCGATACGGGGGCGGCATGCCCGGGATTTACAGATCCGTCTCGCCCAAAGAGTCCGACCAATAAATCTGGCCAAGCGACCAACCTGCACGCGGTTCTCTCCTCACCGCTTTCGCGAGGCGGATCGTCATCCCTATCGCGGCCCTTCAGGCCGCCGTCCTCACTGCGAACCCTTTCCCGGGCCGATGGCCCGGGCTGAGGGATGGCCGGGCCCTTGGCCCTGAAATCTGGATGGGCCAGCAAGCGCATCCAGTCATACCAAAACATCTCGTAGTCGCACTGGTGACAGTGCGGAAGTAAGGGTGAGGCGGGCTTCACCGGTGGCTTCCGTGGTGTCACCACTACGACTACGGTGGATGGAATAGCTCGCTACGCGAAGACCAAACCAAACCAAACCAAACTCCACGTCACCCCCTTCAACTACATCTCACCCCTCATCTTCAAAAACCTCTCCCACGCCCCGGGCGAATCGATATCCCACGCCGCATCCGGGAAAGCCACCGTCACCACCGGATGCCGCCCCGCCACCGCCTTCGCGCCGCGATCTCCTTCCAGCGCCATCAGCTCCGGGAAGCATTGCTTCCCGAACAACGCAGGCGGTCCCGTGGCTTCGCCGTGATCGCACAAAACAATCCCCGTCTCCGCCAGGCGATCGCGCATGCTATCTAACAAATCCACTGTCACCATCGGCTGGTCGGCGAGCATCACGAGGATCGCATCAAGCTCTGGCTCTTTTCCTAACAGCTCCCTCACTCCCACCGCGAGCGAACCGCCCATGCCCTCTTCCCAGCGCTCATGCACGAGGGTCAGGACATGCCCGGGGCATGACCTTTCCAAGATCAACGGCGCATGACCGCCCAGCACCCGCAGCACCGGATCGAAGCCCGCTTCGAGGGCAATGCGGCACGCGCGGTCGATGAGAGTCTCGCCATCGATTTCCAGCAGTTGCTTCGGCGCGCCGAAGCGGCTCGCCTTCCCCGCCGCGAGGATCACCGCGCCGACCTTCATCCCAGCGCCATCACTTCAGGTTGCGGATGGATGGTCCCGGTCTTGTCCCGCAGGAAACCGCCGCCGGCACCGGCGAGCACGGCCTGAATCTCCGCCGCGATCGCCAGCGAGATCGTCGCCGGATGATGCCCGCCGAGGTCCAGCCCCACCGGCGCATGCAGGCGCTCCGTGACTTCCGGATCTTCTAACAGACCGAGCTCACCCAGCTCCGCCAGCAAGGTCTCGCGACGACGCTTCGACCCCAGCAGGCCGACATAGCCATAGCCTGCGGGCAGGATCTCGCGGAGGAAAGAAAGGTCCGTCGCCAGGTGATGGGTCATTACCAGCACCGCCGTGGCGGCATCGGGCGCAAAGTGGGCGGTCATTTCCTCCGCCGCCAGCACGCGCACGGACTCCCCTGCGACGCGCGGCGTCTCCGCGATCATCCGCTGGTCGCGCAGCACGCGATGCCGCTCCCACCCGAGCGCCGCGGCGAAGCCGAGCAGCGGCTCCATGTCCGGCGTCCACCCCACCGCCACCAGGCGCGGCGGTGGCACCACCTTCTCCAGCAAATCCGATGTCTCCCCCGCGGCGATCCGCGTGCTCCTCGCGTCCGTGACCAGCAGCAGGCTCCGGCGCTCGCGCAGCTCCGACTCGATCCATCCGATCAGCTCGTGCGCGATCTCCTCGACCTGCACGTGCAGCTTCCCCGGGCAGCCGAAGTGTGGCCGCGTATCGATCACCATGCGCTGCGGCGTCCCGTCCGAGAAAACCTTCCGCGCCGTATTCGCGATCCCCTCCTCCAGGCATCCGCCGCTGAGCGAACCGCTGAAGGACAGGTCCTCCGCGATCAACATCCGCGCCCCCGGCTGCCGGTAGCTGGAGCCCTCGCGCGCCACCAGCGTGGCCAGCGCGAGCTGCCCGCCGCGGTGCTGCCGCGCGAAGTCGAAGAGGAAAGGCCAGTCCGTCATGGAGGTCGGGATATTCAAGGAAGGGTCGCACTCTCGCCGCGGTGCTCGCTCACGTCCAACTGAGATCCTGCTTCGACAGCGGCAGCGTCCGCACCCGCTTCCCGGTGGCGGCAAAGATCGCATTCGTGATGGCCGGTGCAGTTGGTGGCAACGCCGGCTCGCCCAGCCCGGTTGGCGGGTAGTCCGACTTCACGAAGTGCGACTCGACTTTCGGCGCGTCGCTCATTCGCAGTAGCGGGTAGTCGTGGAAGTTCGTCTGCTTCACCGCACCCTCCTCCACTGTGATCTCCTGGAACCACGCCGCGCTCAGGCCGTCGATCATCGAGCCCTCCACCTGGTTTTCCGCGCCGCTCAGGTTCATGATCGGTCCCACGTCGATGCCCGCCGTCAACTTGTTCACCTTCAGCTTGCCTTCCCTGCTCACGGTCACGTCCGCGACCACCGCCACGTAGCCGAGGTGGCTGTAGTGGAAGGCGATGCCGCGCCCGTGGCCCTTCTCCAGCTTTTCGCCCCAGCCGCCCTTTTCCGCGGCCAGCCTCAGCACGCCCTTCATGCGCGTGGCATTGTAGGAGCCGCCGCGTCCGCCGCTGGCAGGCACCTCGCGATCCTCGCCCAGCAGATCCAGCCGGAAGTCCAGCGGGTCCTTCTTCGCCGCATGCGCCATCTCGTCGATGAAGCTCTGAATGACCCAACCCAGCGCGCACGACCCCGGCGCACGCCACCAGCCGAGCGGCGTATTGCTCGGGAAGATGGTCCGCTCCAGCAGCAGGTTCGGCACGAAGCGGCTGGGGAATTCATCCCCGCCGAGGTCCGCGCCATTGCCCGGGCGCTGGTCATTGTTCAGGCCGAAGGTAACGAAGTGGTCCGCCCACGACACCAGCTTGCCCGCCTCATCCACCCGCCCGCGGAAGCGATGCCAGCCGCCGGGACGGTAGTAATCGTGAGCCATGTCCTGCTCGCGCGTCCACGTCAGCTTCACCGGCGTGCCCGCCAGCCGCTGTGCGATGGCCGCGCACTCCACCATGAAGTCCCCCATCAGCCGCCGGCCGAAGCCACCGCCGATGCGCGTCATGTGGACCGTGATCTTATCCCGCGGGATCTTCAGCGTGCGCGAGATCCCGTCGATGCCCGAGCCCGGATTCTGCGTCGGGGCCCACATCTCCAGCGCGCCTTCCTTGAAGACCGCGGTGCAATTCTGCGGCTCCAGGTTCGCGTGGGAGAGATGCGGGTAGTGATACTCCGCGGTCACCGTCCTGCCGTCATCGGGGAAGTCCGGCTCGCCCGTCCTGCGGATCTCGCTGCCCGCGCCGCGCATCACTTCGGCAGCCTTTTTCGCATGCGCGGTGAAGCTCTCCTTCGCCTCCGCATCCCAGCTCACCTCCAGTGCCTTCCTCGCCTGGAAGGTGCTCCACGTGTCACCCGCGATGATCGCGATGCCGGGCATCAGCCCGTAGTGATCGCCCGTGCCCTCGATGGCGAAGGCATCCACCACGCCGGGCATCTTCTTCACGGCATCCAGATCCACCTTGCCGATCTTCCCGGCGAAAACGGGGCAGCGCACGTAGGCCGCGTATTTCATCCCGGCGTGCTTCTGGTCGATGCCGAACAAGGGCTGCCCGGTGACGATCTTCGGATTGTCCACGCCGCCGATGCGCTTCCCCAGCAGCTTGAAATCCGCCACCTTCTTCAGCGTCACCGAGCGCTCGTCCGGTACCGGCAGCTTCGACGCCGCCGCCGCGAGCGCACCGTAGCCGAGCTTCCTGCCGCTTGGCTTGTGAATCACCTCGCCGGCCACCGCTTCGCACTCCTCAACCGAAACGCCCCACTCCTTCGCCGCCGCAGCGACCAGCATCGTCCGGGCGATTGCGCCCATCCTGCGGAGCCTGTCGTAGTTGTTCGGCGTGGACATGCTGCCGCCTGCCATCTGGTGGCCGAAGGCGGCGGCATCCACCGGAGCCTGCTCCACCGTCACCTTTTCCCAAGGGATCTCCAGCTCCTCCGCCACGATCATCGGCAGCGAGGTCTTCACTCCCTGTCCCACCTCCGGGTTCTTCGCGAGGATGGTCACCACGCCCTCCGGCGTGATGCGGATGAAGGCATTCGGCGAGAACGTGGCAGCCATCGCCGCCTCCTCCGCGGCACCTGCCGACTCGGCATTCCAGCCGAGGAAAAATCCGCCGCTGGCCAAGGCGGTTACGCGGAAGAATCCGCGGCGATGAAGGACGGGCGTGCTCATTTCGCGGCGGCGGTGTGGATGGCCTGGCGGATGCGCGTGTAGGTAGCACAGCGGCAGAGATTTCCGGACATCGCGAGATCGATATCCTCGTCGTTGGGGTTTGCCTTCTCCTTCAGCAGCGCGGTCGCGCTCATGATCTGGCCGGCCTGACAGTAGCCACACTGCGCCACGTCGAGGTCACACCACACCTGTTGCAGCGCGGTGAGCTTCCCGTCCGTCGCCAGCCCCTCGATCGTCGTCACCTTCCGTTCGCCCACCGCGGACACCGGCGTCACGCACGAGCGCACCGCCTGGCCGTCGAGGTGGACGGTGCACGCACCGCACAGGCTCATGCCGCAGCCGAATTTCGTGCCGACGAGATCGAGGTGATCGCGCAGCACCCATAGCAAGGGCGTGTCCTCGGCCACCTCCACCGTGCGGGGCTGGCCATTGACCTGGAGTGAGAAGGTTTTCATGGAGCGTCTGTCAGGCTAGCGACCCACCCGCCCGACGCACCAAAAAACGCCGGGCCGGAAGGCACCGTGCGCTGGGAGTATCCACGCCCCCGGCTTCTTCCCGGATTTCTCCGCGCATCGCTCCCATGCGAGCCCGCCCTAATCCTTGATCCCGAGATCCACTTCCTGAAACTCGCCATTCACCTTGGCGGTGAGCACCACCACCGGCGGAGACTTCGTGTTGTAGTGCCCCGACCAAGGGATCGCGGCGACCGAACCCGGCACGTAGGTCCGGCGGATGCCATCCGGGATCGGTATCGTGAAAAGCAACTTCCCGTCGCGGGTCTGCAGCTTCACGATCTCGATGGATTGGACGTTCCTGGAAGGCCGGAAATGCAACTCGATCCTTCCCTCCATGAGCCGCGTGCCATCCGGCGCGACCTCATCCACCGCGCCCGGCACCATCCGGTAGTGGCCCGATACCTGGCCCTTCCGCGAGAGACCCGCGAAGGCCATCGCGACGATCAGGAGCACCGCCCCCGCCAGCCACGGCAGCTTGTCCTTCATCCGGGCAGCTTTGCTTTCCTCCCGGATTTCTTCGGCTTCTCCGCCGTCACGAGGTCGAGCAAGCCGGGAAAGCGCGCGCCGATCTCTTCCTCGCGCACGCTGTTCATGCAGCGCGTGCCTTCCGTGCGGGTCAGGATCAGCCCGGCATCGCGGAGCACGGCGAAGTGGTGCGATACCGTCGCCTTCGAGATCGTCAGGGGAATGTCACCGCACGCCAGCTCACCGGCGTCCATCAGGGCGCGCAGGATCTCGATGCGGATGGGATCCGACAGTGCCTGCATCACCATGGGCAGGGTGATCTCACGGATTGGCGGATGGATGTAGGGTTTCATCTCGACACAAGGTAGCACGGGTTTATTGTTCGACAATCGTCGAAATAATAATTTGACGGCGGAAAATGCCGCGGTAGCTAGTTCGACAGATTTCGAACAACCGGACTCCATCCATCCCACCTACCCCTATCATGGAACAACGACTTCTCGGCGGCTCGGGCCTCAAGGTCCCGGTCCTCACGCTCGGCACCGGCACCTTCGGCGGGAATGGCCCGCTCTTCTCCGCCTGGGGAAACAGCCAGGTGGAAGACGCCAGGCGCCTCATCGACATCAGCCTGGAAGCCGGGCTGAACATGTTCGACAGCGCGGACGTTTACTCCGCCGGGCAGGCGGAGGAGATCCTCGGCAAGGCAATCGAAGGCCGACGCGATGAAGTGCTCATCTCGACCAAGGCGACCTTCCGCACCGGCGAGGGCCCGAATGACCTGGGCTCGTCGCGCCACCACCTGACCCGCGCGATCGACCGCAGCTTGAAACGCCTGGGCACCGACTACATCGACCTTTTCCAGCTCCACGGCTTCGACGCGCAGACGCCCATCGAGGAGACGCTGTCCACGCTCGATGGCTTCGTGAAGACGGGCAAGATCCGCTACCTCGGCGTGTCGAATTTCTCCGGCTGGCACCTCATGAAATCGCTGGCGCTCGCCGAGAAATACGGCTGGACCCGCTACGTCGCGCACCAGGCCTACTACTCGCTCATCGGCCGCAGCTACGAGTGGGAGCTGATGCCGCTGGGCATCGACCAGAAGGTCGGCGCGGTGGTGTGGAGCCCGCTCGGCTGGGCGCGCCTCACCGGCAAGATCCGCCGCGGCACCCCGCTGCCAAAGGACAGCCGCCTGCAATCCCAGCTCAATGTGGACGTGGGTCCGCCGGTCGATGACGAATACCTCTACCGCGTGGTGGATGCACTTGACGAAGTGGCCGCGGAGACCGGCAAGACCGTCCCGCAGATCGCGCTGAACTGGCTGCTCCAGCGCCCGACCGTCGCCACCATCGTCATCGGTGCGCGGAATGAAGAACAGCTCCGCCAGAACATCGGCGCGACCGGCTGGAACCTTACAAACGAGCAGGTGGCCAAACTCGACGCCGCGAGCGATACACCGAAGGCGTATCCCTATTTCCACCAGGCGGGATTCGAGCGGAATCCCTCGCCCGTCGCCTGAAAAAAATCATCCCAACCCTTCCACGAATCATGGACCTCCAGCTCACCGGAAAGCTCGCCCTCGTCACCGGCTCCACCGCCGGCATCGGCCTCGCCATCGCGAAAACCCTCGCGGCGGAAGGAGCCCGCGTCATCGTCAATGGCCGCACGCAGGCCCGCGTCGATGAAGCCATCGCCGCCATCCGCAGCGAAGTGCCTGACGCCACCCTCGAAAGCTTCGCCGGCGACCTCGGCAAGGTGGAGGAGAGCGACCGCATCGCCGCCGAACTCCCCGACGTGGAAATCCTCGTGAACAACCTCGGCATCTTCGAGCCGAAGCCCTTCGAGGAAATCCCGGACGAGGATTGGTACCGCTTCTTCGAGACGAACTTCATGAGCGGCATGCGCCTCAGTCGCGCCTACCTCGCAAAGATGAAGGCCCGCGACTGGGGCCGGATCATCTTCATCTCCAGCGAATCCTCGTCCGATGTGCCTGCGGAAATGATCCACTACGGCGTGACGAAGACGATGCAGGTCTCGCTCGCCCGAGGCCTCGCCGGGCTCACCACCGGCACCGGCGTCACGGTGAATACCATCATGCCCGGACCCACGTGGTCGGAAGGCGTGGAGCAATTCGTGAAGGACCTCGCCCGCGACCAAGGCAAGCCCGCGGAGCAGGTGGAGAAGGAGTTCTTCACCACCATGCGGCCGAATTCCCTGCTGCGCCGCTTCATCCAGACGGACGAGATCGCTTCCTTCGTCGCCTACGTCGCGAGCCCGCGCTCCGCCGCCACGAACGGAGCGGCCCTGCGCGCCGAGGGCGGACTGCTTCACAGTCTCTTCTAACAGACTCCAACAATTCCCATGAAGGTCCCTTCATTCTCCCTCAAGCTCATCACCGCCGCCCTGCTCGGCATCGCCGCCCCGCTCGCGGCCGCCGGGGAAAAGCCGCGCGTGCTCATCCTCGCCACCGGCGCGGACAAGATGACGGATGGCAAGCCCACCGGCCTGTGGCTGGAGGAATTCGCCGTGCCCTACAATGCCTTCACGAAGGCGGGCTTCGACATCGTGGTGTCCACGCCGAAGGGCGGTGACGTCCCGGTGGACCCGCGCAGCAAGCCCACACCGGAACAGACCGCCGAGTGGGCCGACGCCTCGAAGAAGCTCGCGGGTACCGTAGCCATCGCCGACGTGGACGCTTCGAAGCTGGATGCCGTTTTCGTCCCCGGCGGACATGGCACCATGTTCGACCTCGCGACCGACGAGGGCACGGCCAAGCTGCTCACCACGCTGAATGCCGACGGCAAGATCATCGCCGCCGTCTGCCATGGCCCCGCCGCGCTGGTCGGCGCGAAGGGCACCGATGGCAAGCCGCTCGTGGCGGGCAAGACCGTCGCCACCTTCACCGATGACGAGGAGCGCGCCGTGAAGCTCGACAAGGAGATGCCCTTCCTCCTCGAGTCGAAGCTGGCCGAGCTCGGTGCCAAGATCGACAAGAAGCCGAACTTCACCGCCCACGCCGTGCGTGATGGCAATCTGATCACCGGGCAAAACCCGCCTTCCAGTGAGCTTGTGGCCGACCTGGTCATCAAGGCACTCGCCAAAAAGTCAGCCGAGCCGACCGAGAAACCCTGATTCAAAAAATCCGATCCATCCCCTTCCACACCATGAGCACTTCAAAAGCCTACGCCGCCCAGACCGCCTCCTCCGCCCTCGCCCCGCTCTCCATCGAGCGCCGCGAGCCCGGCCCGCACGACGTCCATATCGACATCCTCTACTGCGGCGTCTGCCACTCCGACCTGCACCAGGCGCGGAATGAATGGCACAACACCATCTACCCCTGCGTGCCCGGCCACGAGATCGTGGGCCGCGTGACGAAGGTCGGCGCGCACGTCACGAAATTCAAGGAAGGCGACATCGCCGCCGTCGGCTGCATGGTGGACTCCTGCCGCACCTGCACGAGCTGCGAGGCCGGCACGGAGCAGTATTGCCTGCAATTCCCCACCTTCACCTACAATGGCCAGGACAAGCACCTCGGCGGCATCACCTACGGCGGCTACTCCGACGCCATCGTGGTGGACGAGGCATTCACGCTGAAGGTCCCGTCGAATCTCGACCTCGCCGCCGTCGCCCCGCTCCTCTGCGCCGGCATCACCACCTACTCGCCGCTCCATCACTGGAAGGTCGGCCCGGGGCAAAAGGTCGGCATCGTGGGGCTCGGCGGACTCGGCCACATGGGCGTGAAATTCGCCCGCGCGCTGGGTGCCCACACCGTGCTCTTCACCACCTCGCCGTCGAAGGTGGAGGACGGCCTGAAGCTCGGCGCGGACGAGGTGGTCATCTCGAAGGACGCCGATGCCATGGCGAAGCACGCGATGAGCTTCGACTTCATCCTCGATGCGGTCTCCGCCGACCACGACATCAATGCCTACCTCTCGCTGCTGAAGCTGGACGGCAATCTCACGCTCGTGGGCGCGCCGGAGAATCCGCTGCCGGTGGCCGCCTTCAATCTCCTGCTGCCACGCCGCAGCTTCTCCGGCTCCGCCATCGGCGGCATCGCCGAGACCCAGGAGATGCTCGATTTCTGCGGCGAAAAGGGAATCACCAGCGAGATCGAGATCATCTCCATCCAGCAGATCAATGAAGCCTACGACCGCCTTCTGAAGGGCGACGTGAAGTACCGCTTCGTGATCGACATGGCATCTCTCAAGAACTGAACCGAACGCACATCATGTCAAAGATCCAAGAACCCGTCCGCATCGGCGCATGGGACCTGCCGAATCGCGTCGTCATGGCCCCGCTAACCCGCTGCCGCGCCAGCGAGGGCCGCGTGCCGAATGCGATGATGGCCGAGTACTACAAGCAACGTAGTTCCGCCGGACTCATCCTTTCCGAGGCCACCTCCATCTCGCCGCAGGGCGTGGGCTACCCGGATACCCCGGGCCTCTGGTCCGCGGAGCAGGTGGAAGGCTGGAAGCTGGTCACGAGCGCCGTCCACGAGGCAGGCGGCCGCATCATCGCCCAGCTCTGGCACGTCGGTCGCGTCTCCGATCCGCATTATCTTGATGGCGAGCTTCCCGTGTCCGCCAGCGCCATCGCCGCGCCGGGCCACGTCAGCATCCTCCGCCCGCAGCGGCCCCACGTCACTCCGCGCGCGCTGGAGCTCTCGGAGATCCCCGGCATCATCGAGGACTACCGGAAGGCCGCGGAGAACGCGCTCGCCGCGGGCTTCGACGGCGTGGAGATCCACGGCGCGAACGGCTATCTGCCGCACCAGTTCCTGAACGACCGCATCAACGTGCGCACCGATTCCTTCGGCGGCAGCATCGAGAATCGCGCGCGCTTCATGCTGGAGGCCGTGGATGCCGCCATCTCCGTCTGGGGTCCGGACCGCGTGGGCCTGCACCTCTCGCCGAATACCGAGGACGATTCCGATGCCGTGGCCACCTACGGCTTCATCGCCCGCGAGGCCACCGCGCGCGGCATCGCCTTCCTCTTCGTCCGCGAGCCGCTCGGTGCCGATCCGCGCATCAGCAGAAGCATCCGGAAGTCCTTCACCGGAGCCTTCATCGCGAACCAGGAACTGACCAAGGAGCAGGGCGACGAACTCCTCGCCGCGAATGAAGCCGACGCCATTTCCTACGGCCGCCTCTACATCGCGAATCCGGACCTCGTCGAGCGCCTCGCCGCCGCCGCCCCGCTCAACGAGCCCGACGGCTCCACCTTCTACGGCGGCGGCCCGGAAGGCTACCTCGACTACCCCACGCTGGAAGAGCTGAACCAACCTGCCTGATCGGCAGGGGGCTGCATGGTGTCCCCGAGAGGCATGGAAGCATGCGCTCCAAACGAACCTCGAAACTCAGCCGGTGGCAACTGCCACCGGCTTTTCTTTTTTGGTCGACCGGGTGCAGCGCCAAATCGGGATCGCGTAGGTCCGCCAAAACCTTCGCCCCCCTCGGAGCGCGTGGCCACTGGCCCGCTTGGACAGCCATGAACCTCGGGTAAAAGCTGCTCACACGAGAGAGATCATCAGGGAGCGGGCTTGCATGGTCGCTTCGCCGAACTATCCAAGCGAGCCGGTGGCACGCGCTCCCAGCGGGGCGCTCCGTGGAAAGCGGCTTTTGCCCGGAGTTCGCCGGTCTGTCCAAGCCGGCTGAAGCCAGCGCTCCCGGCTCCGCCGATCCTGTGCCCCTGGGAGCGCGCGGCCACTGGCCCGCTTGGAGAGACGTGGAACCTCGGGGAAAAGCTGCTCACACGAGATCATCAGATAGCGGGCTTTCATGGTCGCTTCGCCGAACTATCCAAGCGAGCCGGTGGCACGCGCTCCCAGCGGGCCGTGCTGCCCGCTTCACCGCTGCGTCTGAAGTTCGACGCCCCACAGGGACACGGGGACGCAGGGACGTTCGCAAACAATCCCGCGCCCCCTCTTTCCATCGAGAGGCCGCGGCGGCCTCGATGGATCAGAAGCGCATCAGAAGCTCCAGTCGTGCTTGTCCAGCTCGGACACGCACGCGACGAGCAGGTCGATGGAGGCCTGGAGGTCCTGCTTGTTCACCATCTCGATGGTCTGGTGAATGTGGCGCGTGGGGACGGAGACCGCGCCCGCGATCGAGCCGCCGGGGACCATGCGCTGCAGGCCGGCGGTGTCCGTGCCGCCCGCGGCGAGGATTTCCGGCTGCCACTTGATCTGGTGCTTGTCGGCCGTCTTCTTCATGTAGGCCACCATGCGGTAGTCGCAGATGACGGAGCTATCCATGATCTTGATGCCCGCGCCCTCGCCCAGCGCCGTGCAGCGCTCCTGCGGCGTCGAGCCGGGGACGTCGTAGGCGATCGTGGTGTCCAGGCCGAAGCCGAAGTCCGGCTTGATCTCCAGCGCGGAGACATTCGCGCCGCGCAGGCCGACTTCTTCCTGCACGGTGAAGACGGCGTAGAAATCGTAGGCGGGCTTCTTCTTCGACTTCGCCAGAGTGCGCAGCGCCTCGATGAGGAGGTAAACGCACACGCGGTTGTCGAGCGACTTCACGTTCACGCACTCGCCCATCTCGAGCAGCGGGCTCCAGCGCGTGACGGGATTTCCCACCTCCACCAGCTTGTCCACTTCCTTCTTTGGCAGGCCGGTGTCGATGAAGTAGTCGGTGATCTTCGCCGGCTTGTTGCGGTCTTCCGGCTGCATGATGTGGGTCGGCTTCGCGCCCATCACGCCGAGCACGTCCTTCTTCCCGTGGACGATGACGCGCTGCGAGGTCAGCGCCTTCGCATCGAAGCCGCCGAGGGGATTGAAGCGGATGAAGCCCTTGTCATCCACGTGGGTGACGATGAAGCCGATCTCGTCCATGTGGGCGGCGGCCATCGAGCGCTTCGCGGAGGAGCGGCCCTTCTTCAGCGCCACCACGTTGCCCATGTTGTCGATGCGGATCTCGTCGGCGAGGCCCTTGATTTCCTTGAGCACCAGCTCGCGGATGAGCTTCTCAAATCCCGGCGCACCGGGGGCTTCACAGATACGGGAAAGCAGAGCGACATCGATGGCCATGGCGCGCACGCTAGAGCGCCCCTCCCGACCCTGAAAACCACAAAACCGCCGGTTTAGCGGGATTTTTTACCCCCCGCGGGCTGACCCTATACGGCTCGCGTATCTCGGATCTGTCTTTTGAAATCCCGGACCTGCCATCTCAACTTCACCCGCTATCCCATCGCTAGAACACGGTTGATCCTTGGCCCATCCCCCTCCCCGCCGGTACAACCCCTCCCATGTCCACCCGCTCACCCTTCCGCCTCGATGGCCGCGTCGCTTGGATCACCGGCTCCAGCCGCGGGCTCGGCCGCGTCATCGCCGAGACGCTCGCCGCCGCCGGGGCGAAGACGGTCGTGAATTGCTACTCCAGCCCGACCCAGGGACAGGCCGTGGTGGATGCCATCCAGGCCGCGGGCGGCGAGGCCATGCTCGTCGCGGGGGATGTGATGGATGAGGCGGAGATCGACCGCATGGCCGGAGAGATCGAGGCCCGCTTCGGCCCCATCGACATCGTCGTCGCAAATGCCACCCCCTTCCAGCCGATGAAGAATCTGGAGGACTACACCTGGGAGGAGCACCAGTCGATGGTGGACGCCTTCATCAAGAGCCCCTTTCTCCTCACGAAGCGCCTGCTGCCGTCCATGAAGGAGCGCCGGAGCGGCCGCATCATCAATATCACCAGCGAGGTCTATCACGCCGGCGTGCCGAAATTCAGCGCCTACGTCGCCGCAAAGGGCGGGCAGATCGGCTGGAGCCGCTCGATGGCAAACGAGCTCGCGCCGCACGGCATCACCGTGAATACCGTCGCACCCGGCTGGATCCCCGTGGAGCGCCACGACGAGGTGCCGGAGGAAGAAAAGGCCGGCTACCTGGCCACCATCCCCATGCAGCGCTGGGGCACCCCGGCGGACATCGGCCACGCCGTCACCTACTTCGCGTCCGAGGAGGCATCCTTCCTCACCGGCCAGACCCTGCTGGTGAATGGTGGCCGCACCCCGTGGTGACCCTCGAGCGGCCGCGGCTTCCAGCCGCAGGTCCCCGCACATCCCCGGGCCACAGCCGCACCCGCTATGGCCCATCCCCCTTTCAAACAAGCATCCCGCACCCTCCCCGGTGCGAAATGACCACTGTGCCGGGCCTTACCCAACGCAATTGTCACGATCTGCGACCGGCATTCCCCCTGCTCATGGGCTTTACTCTCATAGCCCATGAAAGAGACCCTGCAATTCCGCCTCATCGCGATGCTGCTCGCCGCCCCGCCCATCGATGTCGAGGGCGATGGAACCGGTGACGATAACCATCTGTCTCCCGGCGATGCCACGCAACGGCCTGACCTCGACCAGCCACCGGTCGCCCGGGCGGCGTGAGGCGCTATTCCTCTCTTTTTGCCACGGATTTCCCCTCGCACCCCCCGGAAAGACGGCCTCCCACTGACGGAAGACGGCCATCTTTTCTCCCCCCTACCCACTCGGGTATCTACGAAAGAGACCCCCTCCGCTAAACCAATCCGCATCCATGCCACGTTGTAATGGCATGAATGTGACCACGTACTGCATTCGCTGCCTCCGGCGTTCCTGCGCCGAGTGCCGCGTCGGCGATGCCGTGGAAGCGTCACGCGTTCCCGAGTGGGACTCCCACCAGGAAACCCGCTCCTACCAACCTGCCCGACAGACCACTCCAGGGTCCAAGCCCTGGAAATTCCGCCGGACCTCCATCCCCGGCCTCTACGATGCCATGGACTGGGTCTGGGTCCGGGTGATCTGAAAGAAAGCAGCAGGTAGACCGGCGACCGCGCCACGCAACCCAAGCACCACCCGAAAGACCCAACCCTTGAAGCCACCGGCCTTTCCTGCCGCTGGCCCATTTTTTGCCCCACGCCGGGCCGACGCATCCTCGTGCCCGCGAGGTGCCTTTCCGATCATGGCGGGCAAACTCACCCCAGCGGGCAGACTTCCATCCCGCGGATCAGCCCGCCCTCGATGACAAAGCGGTGGCCCACCCGCTCGTCCGCCAGCAGCGTGCCCTGGAGATCCCGCACCACCTGCCGCACCTCCACCACGATCCGCCCCGGCGTCTCCTCGTGGAATGCCAGCGGCTCCACCGTGGGGTCAATCTCCCCCCACTGATCCCGCCAGTATGCCCCCACCTCTTGCGGCCCGCGCACGAAGCCGCCCTTGAAGGCCCGCGGCCACGCCACGTCCTCCGTCATCAGGCTCACCGCTCCCGCGATGTCCCGGGAGTTGAAAGCCGCATAAGCGGCGCGCAGCAGATCGATGTGCGAAACGGGTGGGTCCAGGGGTGCGCTTGTCATGGCAGTAGGCCGGAGATCGGATGTCGGGGGTTCAGTGGTCGCGGAAATCTGAAATCCGGGATCTCAGATCTGAAACCCGCTACTCCCGCCACCGCGCCCCATCAAGGAGGAATCAAGTCTGCCCGGGCATGCGGCATTTCATGCGCAGCCCGGCCCTGCCGCACGAATCCCCGTTGAAGTGCCCACCCATCCTGCTAGACCGCTCCCCACCCTCCTCCCATGCAACCCCGCCCGCTTCATCGCTGGAAGAGCTTCTGGCTCGGCGTCTTCGTCCTGATCTTCTTCGGCTGGGCATGGGTTCGCTCCATGGGCATCCAGGACACGATCGAGTGGATCAGCCCGAAGCGCGGCATTCACGGGCTGGTCCATGTGAACTCGCGCCTGATCATCTTCCAGCCGGTCGATGCTACCGGCATGGCGCCGGAGTTCGACTGGAGCTCGCGCCCGAACAAAGCCTATCCCGACCCGCGCTGGTTCCCCGCGGCGTGCACGTGGACGCCGGCACATGATGACGTCGCGGGCCGCTTCACCATCTCGCACTGGCTTCTCACGCTGTCCTTTGCGGTGCCTTGGGCGGCTTTCCTCGCATGGCGACGGAGGAGGATGCGGGGTGATATCGGCAGCGAGGGACGACTCGGGCCGGTCTAATGACCGGCGCTCCCAGAGGGACGAACGCTTTCTACGGCATATCTCGTACTTCGTTTATCCTCCCTTGGCGAACTTGGCGCCTTGGCGGTTCACCATCCCGCCACGCACGGGCTTACGCCTCGTATCCCAGCGCCGCGCAATGCTTCTCCAGCATCCCGAGGTGCGGCTCCAGCCAGCGCTCGTAGTTCCTCCATCGCGCGAGGGATCGCGTGTAGAGCGGCTTCGAGACATCATCGTAAGTAGGTGTCCCCACCGCCCGGCCAGCCCGCCGGTGATGAGCCATCATTCCCTCCTCCCACTCCAGCCCGAGGAAGCCGGCAAGCCGCCGCGTCTGCACTTCCGCCGCGGCGATGAGATCCTCATACCGGCTCTCCATCCACTGCCAGCGCCCGGCATCCAGCCGCTCCCGCAGCAGTAGCCAGTGCCGCATTACCTCCGCATAATACCGGCACGTCTCCTCCAGAGTCGCCGCCGCCACGCTGTCCCGCGACGCTGGCACCATCGTGAAGAAATAGCTCACCACCACATCCCGCGGATCTCGCAGCGGCATCAGCACCCGCGCGTCCGGGAAGAGCCGCAACGGCACCGCCAGATCTGCCGTCAGCAGCGGTTCCTTTTCGATCAACAGCCGCCCTCCGGGATCTTCGCCCAGAAGGTCCGCCGTGCAGCGGAAATACTCTTCCCGCCCTGCCGCCAGATCATCCGCATGGAATGCATCCAGCTCCGTCACCACTTCCTTCGCGGAGCCCGCACCGAAGACCAGCGGATCGCGGAACTGCGTCGCCAGAACACCGGACTCATCCGTGCCGATGCATCCCGCGTGTGTGGAAATCACCTTCTCCAGCAGCGTCGTGCCGGATCGCGGAAAACCACCCATCAGGCAGATCTCCCGCTCATCTCCTGCCTGCGCCACGCTGCCCGCATCCGCCCATCGCGCCAGCCGCTCCCTCGTCAGCGACTGCGTCACCGCCCACTGGCGCTCCGTCATCGAGCGCCACTGCGACCGGTAGCGCTGCGACTGCGGCTCCAGCTCCGCCTTCGCCATCTCGAGCTCGCGCATTGCGCCCGCATGCTCGCCCAGCCGGTCCAACACCGCCGCGAGCTCATATCGCAGCCGCCAATCTTCCCCGCCGGAAAATCTCCGGAGCTGGTCCTCCAGCCGGGCGCGCGCTTTCTCGAAGTCCCCGTCACCGCGCTCGATGTGCGCCAGCAGCCGCACCAGCCTCGCATGCTCCGGATGCCGGACGAGGAATGCACCGATCACCTCCCGCGCGCCCTCCTTGTCCCCGCTCCGCTCGAGCGCCGCCGCATGCATCGCGCCGATGTCCGGCGAATCAGGCACTGCGGCCAGCGCACGGCCGGAAAACCTCGCGCACCGGTCAAACCTCCCGCGCTCGAACCACAGCCTCGCCACCACCAGCCACTCCTCCACCCCTGCCGCGGGATGCACTAGCAGCCTCTCTAACAAATCATGCGAATCCTCCGCGCGATAGAGCCGGAAGAGCAAGGTCGCATGGCCCAGCAGCTCGCCCGGCGTGGCATCACGCCGCGCCGTCACCCGCTGCCAGATGGCCAGCGCGCCCTCCACATCGCCACGCGCCAGCGCAGCGCCTGCACCGCCATCATTCACCATGTCTCACCCTCGCAGAAATCCGCCACGCAGGAAGCCTCCATCCCGCATGTGAGGATGGAGGCCTGCGAACCCGTGAAACCTCGTTTCACAGAAAGCTCATGCGCCACGCATCAGATCCGGCGGCGACGCAGCGCCAGCGCACCGAGACCCGCGGCGAGCACCGCCACGGATGGCTCCGGCACGGTCACCTGGTCAAAGCTCAGATTGTCCACCGCGAAGTAGGACCCGCCGCCGCCCGTGGGCGTCAGACGCAGCGTCAGCACCTCGCCGCCCGCGCCCTGATAGCCGAAGTTAAGCTGCTGTGCCGATCCATCCGTCACCACCAAGCCGGTGCCAGAGCCGAGGGTGCCGGACAAGGGGCCGCTCACGATCCAGTTCAGCGTGGTATTCTGCAGCCCCGCCCCGCTAGGACCGGCCCAGTCATTCAGCGTGATGGAAGTCAGCACCACCGCGATGGTCGCGCTCGATGGCGTGAAGGCGATGTCGTAGTTCACCACACCCGTGTAGCCCGAGACAGGACCATCGAGCTGATAGACATCACCGCCGCCATTCGGCCAGGCATGATAGATCTGCCAGCCTGGGCCGGTGGACACATTGAAAGCACCCGTGGGGCTCCAGTTCAGCGCGATGTCCGGCGTTCCGGGGGCATTGCTCCCGTGGTTGGCCGGCAGGTTGTCATTCGTCTCGTCGCCTACCGCGGCGGAGTCCACCACGCCCGTCAGGACCGTAGCAGCTTGGGTCGCGTGGATCAGGGTGATGCCGGCGGCACCCATGGCCGCGAGCTTGAGGAGTTTGGAAGGCTGGAGCTTCATGGAGGAGAAGGCAGTGGAAGCAAGTGAGGGGTGGTTTTTCGAAGATGGCAGATCATCCGCCATCCATCGCCACCCAGCGTGCTCCGACCCGCCTTCAACGCACCACGGGCATTATCGCCGGACCCCCGTGCATTTTCGCCACCGCTTCGTCTCCTGGACTACGACGATTCCCTGACGATTAAGGCCAGCAACTCTGCCGCGGGGAAGCACTCACCTCCCGCCCACACTACCCCCGCGCAGCTCACCCCGCGCGGCCGTCTTCTCATGATAGCTGCTCACCCACTCCCTAACGTCGGCTGCGGTGAAGACGTCCGGCTTCATCTCCCACTCGCCCTCCAGTGGATCGTAGAGGGCTACCACCGGTACCGAAACCCGCCCGAGTGATTCGATCACCTTGCGCCCGACCTTGTCGTCCTCTGTGATGTCACCTGTCAGGCAGACGAAGCCGGATGACCGGAGCACCTCCGTGGCGTCATCTGAAAACAAGATCCTCCACGACATGGTGGACGTCGACGACCACTTCGCGCCCACGGTCACCAAGATCGGCCGACCGGGATGTGCCGCCACGTGATCCGCCAGCGTGCGGTCCAGTGGAAGCCAGAATTCCGGAGGCTCCAGTGGGGGCCTTGGAACACGCTCTTCCTGCATCCGGCCCTGCTGGATAGCGCTCTCCGGTCTGTCACAGCCGGAAAGCCAGGACATGAAGAGCGCGGAAATGAGAAGGGATCGCTTCATCCAAACGACCGGGCTAGCCGGAGTGATGGTGCTTCCAGTCAGCGCCTGTCCTGCCACGCTTATTCCACAAACTTCCGCGACAAGCGCATCGGAAGCGCTGTTCCTACCCGAGATAGCAGGACGACATCCTAACAACAGATCGTCCCCGCGCATTCCCTACACCCATGACTCCCGCCCGCCGCTGGTATCGCTCGCCCGTTTTCTGGTTCGCGCTGCCGGGACTCGTCTTCCTCGGCTGGGTGTGGGTCCACTCGATGCATCGCAACACGACCCTGGACTTCACGACCGGGAGCCACGAGGTGCGCATCCGGAATGATGGCTCGGAGCTGGGCATCAACTGGCACCCGGTCCACGCGGGCCGCTCCATCTACTTTTTCCCGGCCCGTTCCAGCAGATCCTTCAAGGTCGAGCCCCGCCCGGCATGGGCATCCAGAGACTGGTTCCCGCTTCCCTCCTATCTCGGCCATCCGACGGTCGCCCGTGGCCACCACTACCTGGATATCCCCTACTGGTTCGTCAGCCTCGTCTATCTGGGCCTATGGCAGCTCCCCTGGCTGGGACGATACTTCCGCGCCAAGCGCATCGGCAATGCGATGCCTTAATTACTAGAAAACTAGTAGCTAGCCCGACGGGCACCGTTCAGCGGCGGCCCATCTTGCTCCGCGTCTCATCGATGGTCACCCCGTGCTGCTGCTGCCAGGGGATGATCTCGGGATCGGTGAAAACATTCGTGCGGTCCGTGGTTTCCGCGTCCGCCACCTTGTCCAGGCGGCGCCTGCCGGTCTCGCGGGCCGCGCCGGTCGCGTAGGCACCGGTGTCGTAGGTGCGGCTGCCGTCGCGGGCCACCTTCACGTTTTCCCCTGCCGCCGCGCCTTGGAAGCGCGAGCCCTTGCGGAGGTCATTCGCGTCCGTGTCCCCGCCATAGACCTGCTTCGCGTAGTCGCGGTGGCCCCAGAAGGACTTCTTCTTGAATTCGCCCGCCTGGTATTCCTTCCCGGCGTAGCCGCGGTCGAACTGCGTGTTCGCACGGTCGAAGCCGCTGGCCGTCTTGTATTCGCCCAGCGCCTTGCCCTTGTTGTCCGTCATGAAGGGGCTGCGGGAGCCGAATCTCTCGAGGAGCTTGCCCTCGTCATCGTCGCCATTCTCGCCCGTCTTCATCCGGAAAGCCTGCGCCGCCGGAGCCGCCCCGCCTGCCACCGGCATCGAGGCTCCCGACGAAGAACCCGAGCTCCCGCCGGAGCCGGAACCCGAGCAAGCCACCAGCCCGACGGCCGGCAAGATCAGGAAAAATCGGGACAAAGCGCTCATCAAGACGCGCACGCTGGCAAATCCCCGCCCCCACCGCAACCCGGAAACTCTAACGCAAACCCAGCCCTCAACCCACCACTCCCAACTACACCGGATGCTCGATCAGCCCTTGATTCAGCGCCTCCACCAGCAGCGTGCGGGTCGGGCGATTCAGATCGAGCCCGAGAGCCGCGGCGGGTGTGACCCAGCGGTATTCCTGCGCCTCGTCATTGAGGACGACTTCCCCGGGCAGGGTGCGGGCCACGTAGTTCAGCAGCAGGAAATGCTCGCGGCGCTGGAATTCATCCGAGTCGATGCAGTCCTGCACGACCACGAAGCGCGGGTCGGTGATCTCGAGCCCGGTTTCCTCGCGGGTCTCCCGGCGCAGCGCATCGAGCGAGCTTTCGCCGCGGCGGATCTTCCCACCGGGGATGCCCCAGCGGTGGCCCCACTTGTGGGTGCGGACCATGAGCAGCTTCCCCGCGCCATCGTGCAGCAGCGCGCCGACCGTGGCGATGGGCCGGGGCTTCCAGCCGGGACGCTCCAGCAGGCGACGTAGCACGGCCAGGTCCGGCACGGTCAGGTCCGGTCGCGCCTCGGAGAGCGGGCCGGCGTGGGTGTAGCCGGTGAGCACGGCGATGGACGTGAGATTCCCGTGACGCGCGGTGTCGATGTCGTGGGTCATGTCGCCGACGAAGGCGCTCTCCTCCGGGGCAAGGCGGTGTCTTTCCAGGATGCCCAGGATGCGCTCGCGCTTGTCCAGCACGCCGGAGTAGGTGGCCTCGAAGAAATCCGTGAGCCCCAGATCCGCGAGCTGCGCGTGGAAGGCATCGCCATCCATGCTGGTGAGGACAAAGCAGCGGACGCCGTGATCCCGGCACCACTCCAGCTTCTCCCGCGCATGGGGCAGGATGGTGACCGCCGCGGTGGACGCCGAGAATGCCTGGCGGAAATGCACCTCCAGCTCTCCCAGCGGCACGCCGGGGATCATCTCTTCATAAAACTCCGCATACGGCAGGCGGAAGCGCAGCCGGAAGCCCTCGCGATCCAGCGCTTCCTTCCCGTAGATGCCGAGCACGTGATTCGTCGCCTCCAGCACCGGCGGCAGATCGTCCACCAGCGTGCCTGACCAATCGAAGATGAGATTGCGAAACATGGGATAGGGGGGATTGCCGGGAAGGTCAGCCGACCTGGAAGCGGATGATCTTCACGAGATTCGCGCCGATCGCCTCCTGGACCTTTTTCAAGAGCACGCCGCGCGTCTGCTCCAGATGGAAGCGCATGGCGGGCTGGAGCACGTGGAGCGTGAGGCAGCCTGCCTTCAGCGACACGGGGGTGGCGTGGCGGGCGACGAAATCGCCCGCGACCTCCTTCCACATCTCGCGCAGGCGCTCCTCATCGATGCCCTCGGTGGCTCCGGCCTGCTTCAGGATGGAGGCGAGGAATTCTTTTGGCAGGTGGAGCCGCTTGTCCAGATGCTCCGGATCCTCGCCGCCCCGCCAATCCCGGAGCACGGCGCGACGGATCGCCTCGAGCCGGGATTCCTTCGCCATGGTGGTGATCAGTCGTCGCCGCCGTCGTCGCCGATGGCTTCGACCGGGCAGCCTTCCATCGCCTCGCGGCTCTGGGCGCGCTCCTCGTCGTTCTCCGGCTGCTTGTAAACGTACGAGTAGCCCTCGTCGTCGGACCGGGTGAAATTGTTCGGCGCGGTCTCGCGGCACAGGTCGCAGTCGATGCACTGGCTATCGACGTAGAATTTGCCTGTGATGTTCTCCGGATTCTTGTCTTCGCGGTCGGCCATTTTTGAGAGGAATGCTGCTGGCGAGTGCATCGCGCCAGCGGGTCGCGCATGCAATCCCTTTTTACAGGCAGCTCGCGGCTGAGGGGAGGATAAGGCCTCCGCGGACGGAAATCAACCCGCGGGGAGGGTCAAGGGAGAGGATCTGGGAGCGCCGTGCCAACCTGGGAGCGCCGGTCATTCGACCGGCCCGAGTGGTCTCTGGCTGCCCGCCCCCCTCTAAAGGTCCGCATCGCCCTCCCACCGGGAACGCGGAATTCATTCCGCCCGAGTGCCGCGAAGAACACGGAGAAGCCCGCCACCACCCCGTGCCATCGTGGTCCGCATCGCTCCGCGTGCGGCCGAAGCAGCTCTGAAGGCGGGCGGCACCGATGGCTCCCCAGCCAGCGAAGGGTGCAGGTTCGACACATGGGTGATGTCGATGGTTCAGAATATGGGGCACACTTTCGCACCCCTCCCACCAGCCTACCTCAGCAGCAGACCTCACTCGCTACCGGCCTAGGAACCGACCTCACCCCTTACTCCCCCGACCGGTGCACCGCACGCGGAGCGATGCGGACCACGATGGCACAGGGCAAGTGCGGGCTTCGCCGGATGACTCGGGCGGAATAAATTCCGCGTTCCCAGTGGGAGGGCGAGGCGGGCTTTCTCAATGAAGCGCGCAGCCAGGGACCACTCGGGCCGGTCTAATGACCGGCGCTCCCAGGGGATGCACTCCGCGCATCCAGGGTCTTCATTCCATCCATCCCATCCATCCCATCCATCCTGGCCCCGATTCCCTTCAGTTCACCTGACACCATACCCGCTCGCCGCGTCCGATTCTCCCCCTGCCTGACACATCATCCCGTAGGGTCCGGAGCCTTGCCTTCACCCCAGGCCTGCTGCCATTCATTTCGGAAACATGAAACACCTGCTGCTGTCCGCCACCCTGCTCCTCGCCTCCGCCGCCATCGCCCCGGCGGCCACTTCCATCATTCTCACCGGCACTGTTGGAACTTCCGATAGCTCCGCCTACACTCCGGGCCAAGTGATCACGGTCAGCTTCACCCTCGCCGACTACTCCGCCACCGGCGACCCGCTCGATTACACGGACGAGGAGGGCGAATATGACTGGTATCAAGAAGAAGCGGAAAACGCCCCCATCTTCGGCAATGCCACCCTCACCGGGTCCACCGGCACCTTCACCATGCCTTCCGGCGATGCGCCCGAGATCTTCCTCTACGTCAGCACCGGGATCGTCCCCTCCACCACTTACTTCATGGTGGTCCTCGGCATCGACATGGAAGAACCCTCCACCATCGATCTGGGCCTGGCGGTGAATGGCGATCCCGTCCGCTACTTCGGCTTCGGCTTCACCACCCCCACCATCTTCACCGGCCTCGCGGTTCCCGGCACGAATCCGGAGGAATTCCTTTCCACGAAGCTCGGCACCTACGACGTGGAAGACGTGGACAACAGCTACATCGAGCTCGTCTCGGGTGATCGCATCACCTTCCTGCCTACGACGATGGAAATCGCGATCATCCCGGAGCCTTCCACCGCGCTCTTCTCCCTCGCGGCTGTCGGCCTGCTCCTGCGCCGCCGCCGGAATTGAGCCGGAGGATGAAATCTGGAGCGCTCTGATCGTCGGCAGCCCGATGGTCAGAGCGTTGAAGAATCCCGCGATTACTCTTCCTTCACCCTTGGCTTCTCCTCCTCGCCGTAGAGCTCCATGAAGCCGGTGACATCCTCGCCCACGGGGCCGATCTCCTTCCCCTCCGGGCTGAAGAGCCAGATCCAATCATACGATCCTCCGCCGAGGAAGTAGCGGTGCTGCGAGAGCAGCAGGTGATCGCGATACTCTCCCGTGTGCATCACGTGCAGGCCATCGCCCGGCACGATGAAGCGCACTTTCCGGTTCGTCGTGTCCACCACGTGCACCGCGCCGGAGGTCGCCCAGGCGGGCGTGACGAAATACACCAGCCGGCCATCGGCGGAGAATTGCACCCGCTCGAAGGTGGCGATCAGCTCCTCCACCTTCTCCGAGTCCCGCGGCGCGACGAGACGCTCCGCTTCCTTTTTCCCCGCCGCGTCGATTTGCCAGAGCTCCTCCGCATCGTGGTCCCCGGCACCCGTCGAGATCTTCTTCCCCGGCACCGCGCGGACGAAGACGATCCACTTCCCATCCGGCGAGAGCACCGGGGAGGAATCCTGACCGGACTTCGTCAAGGTCCGCGCCTCGCCCCCGGCGGGAGTCAGGACGATATTCCCGTCCTTCACCGCCACCGATGCCGCGGGCTCTGCCGCATGCAGTGCGCCCATCGCCAAGACCGCCGCGACCCAGAGACCACTCCTCCATCCAGTCATCATGGCACCACCATGCACCGCGCCGCGTGCGAATCGAGCGGGAATTCCCCGTCGCGCGATACCCGGGTTGCCGTTGCGGAGGAATCCGCCTAGAGCTTCCCGCGTGAGCGGAGACTGGACTTTCAAATCGGTGGCCATCGTCGGCGCGGGCGCCATCGGACTCTACTACGGCGCGCGCCTCGCCGCCGCGGGTGAGGATGTCAGATTCCTCCTCAGGTCGGACTACGATGCGGTGCAGCGCGATGGCATCCGCATCGAGAGTGTGGCCGGTGATCTCCATCTGCCGCCGGAGCAGGTGCAGAGCCATCGCACGCCCGAGGAGATCGGCCCGGTGGACCTCGTCATCGTCGCATGGAAAACGACGTCGAATCACCTGCTGGCCGATGTCCTCCCGCCGCTCCTGCACGAAGGCACGCAGGTCCTCACGCTTCAGAATGGACTGGGAAATTGCGAGGCTCTCGCCGCGATCGTCGGGCCGCAGCGCGTGCTCGGAGCGCTATGCTTCGTCTGCCTGAATCGCCTCTCGCCCGGCCACGTCAGCCACACCGCCGGGGGGAAGATCAGCGTGGGCGAGCATGTGAATGACGAGCGCGGACGCGCTGCGGAGATCGCCCGGCGCTTCACCGCCGCGGGCATCCCCACGGATGCCGCCCCCAGCCTCGCCGCCGCGCAATGGACGAAGCTGGTGTGGAATATCCCCTTCAATGGCCTGGCCATCGCCGAGGGCGGGGTCACCACGGATGTGCTGCTGGCCACGCCCGGCGTGGAGGCGGAGATCCGCGCGCTGATGGCCGAGGTCATCGCCGCCGCCCGCGCGCAAGGTCTCCCGCTGGAAGACAAGCTCATCGGCTTCAATGTCGAGCGCACCCGACCCATGGGGCCGTATCGCCCCTCCAGCATGATCGACTACGTCGAAGGCCGCGAGGTCGAGTACGACTCCATCTGGGCCGAGCCCCTCCGTCGCGCAAAGACCGCCGGCATCGAAGTCCCCCACCTCGAAAAGCTCGCCACCCGCATCCGCGAACGCCTCGCCTGAGCGCCCCCACTGGGAGCGCGGAATTCATTCCGCCCGAGTCCTCCAAAGTAAGCCCGCCATCACCCCGCGCCATCGTGGTCCGCATCGCTCCGCGTGCGGCCGAAGCACCGGAACAGCAACCGCAAACCAAGCGGCCCGAGACGAAAGCCCCTCACCGGCCCCGCTATTTCTCCTCCGGCCGCTGCGTCCGATAAGCATCAAGGATCTCCTTGAACCGCTCATACGACTCGCCTCCAATCTCGCAATAGACCTCGGTTCCCCCGCGATAAACGCGAGCCTCACTGCAGCCGAAGCAAAGATGCAGCTCCACCTCCACTTCGCCATCCTTCCACGTCACGGCGAAGTCGGGATGGAAGCCGCCGCAGAACTTGAATCCGCGGAACTCCTCAAAGCTGCCCGGGGCCCGAATCAATGATCTCAGCGTCTTCGCGTCCTCATCCTTCAACTTGAGATCCTGCTGATAAAAGGAGAATCCGTAACGCCTGAGCGTCTTCTCGGGCTTCCGCTCGGAATCAGGCAACTTGGCCTTCGGTGGGAAGCGAGGCAACCCCTCGTGGATCGAAATGACCGACTCATCCTTCAGCGTCGCCACGATAGCCCCAAGGCCCGCGAAGGATTTCTTGATCTCCTTCTCCGAGTGGAGCTTCGGATCATGGCCCACGACTGCCGGGCCAGCCTCCTCCGCGACTGCGACATGCATGACGAATCCCGCCAAGACAGCGAGCAACACGGGAACGGGCAGCAGCTTCATTTCACCAAGCATTTACGCCCGGGCGACTGATCGCGACAAGAATCAAACCCGGATCACCACATCCGCCGCGAAAAAGCAATACGGGACCAGGATAGATAGGATGGAAGAGATGTCCCCTGCCCGGCGAACCCGGGAGCGCCGGTCATCAGACCGGCCCGAAGCTACCCTCACTGCCCGCTCAACCGCAAAAGCCCGCTTCGCCTACCACTGGGAACGCGGAATTCATTCCGCCCGAGTAATCCAAGCGGGCTCATCATCCCTATTTCCGTCTCGAGCAAAGTCGGCATCCCGCCTCAGCCCCCAATCCCATCGCTCGGCAGATCATGACGAGCCTCGATGCCAAGATAGGACCTCTGCACAAGATCTCGCTGACGAACGAGCTTCCGCATCTGCGAATCGCGATGGGCCGTTGGCTTGCGCAAGGAGTAGAGATGGAGCTTCCGTTCGATTTCCTCGATCAGTCGCTCACCGCGGTGCCGGTTCTCGATCTCACGCTGCGGGCGGCTGCGCTCCACCATCCCATGGAGTTCCGCCCAGCCCTTGGCGTCGGCCAGCTTCGGGATACGCCACTTGCGGCTCAGCTCCCACAGCGGACCGCTGCATTCCCGACAGCGAAGTCCCGTTACCAGCCCGTATGCCGCAGGGGCACGTCGCGCGATGCGGCAGATCGTGCAGATGTAGGTGCGGTTTGACATCCCGTCACATCGTCAAGCCACCGGCTTGGAGAGATCCGGCTGGCGGGCGATGAGCCGTGGGTCGAAGCCCGCGTCCTGCGGGAAGCGGTCCTCCGAATCCGGCCACAGGCATTGCAGCGCGGGAAAGGGGCTGCCGAGGTCGCGGTAGAACCAATTCGCATACCCCAGGTGATCGTGATACTGGCTCGGGTCGATGGGTTGGAAGACGACCTCGCGGCCCTCGATGAATTCGGAATAACGCCTTCCCGGCACGATCACCTCGCCATCCATCATCCACGCTGCGATGTCATTCAGCAGCTCGTGAGTCAGATCGAGCGGCAGGCCCATCATGACAATCTCCGGCTGCAGCGTGCGCGCGTGCAGCCCCACCGTGAAGCCATAGGCAGGCCCCGTCTCATCCTCCTGGATGAGCACCACGTGCCAGCCGTACTCGCGCACGTCATCCAGCAATTGCTCGTCGGAAGGATCCTCCGCCTGTCGGAATTCGAAGCCCGGGAGGAGATTGGGGAAGTCGTCCGTCATGAGAAGGTGGAGGTGCGAGATTTCGAGAAAGGATAGGGAGCGGCACCACAATGCTGCCGCAGGAGTTCTCCTGCATCATGAAGGCCCATGACCGACGGAAGGAAGGCGGAAGTGGGCATCGCACATCAATGCGGTGAATCCGGATCCCCGCACAGGCATCCGCTTCATCGAAAATGGTTGATCGGGTGCCGGGGATTTGAACCCCGACGACGTGAATCCAAATCACGCATGCTACCAGGTTACATCAACACCCGATGGAAAATCTGAACTTTGAAATCTGAGATCCGAAATGGAGACCCCGAGATGGAAATCCGGAAATGAAGATGGTGCCGCGCCAAGGAATCGAACCTCGGCCTCCGCCTTCGTAGAGCGGCGCGCTATCCACTACGCCAGCGCGGCAATGGGGATGGTTTGGTTGTTAGATGAGTGTGTCAGGGGAATCCTAAGCCAGAGGCATCCCGCCGGGAGCGCGGAGCCACTGGCCCGCAGAAGCGAGTGGGCGGCGTGCCTTCTCCGGGTGGGGAAGCAGGCGCAGGGGTCAGGCTTGGAACGGGTGAGTAGCTCTCGCGTGGTGGAGATGTATTTGGTGCTTCGGGTGATGGGTGAGACGGGCTTTGCAGGGAGACGTGTTAGAGCTTTCTTTTGGAAGGTACGGAGCGCGGGATGAGGCGGGCCGGTCTGATGACCGGCGCTCCCAGGGAGGATGGCACTGATGGGAAAAGATTGGTCCGGAGCGACGGGAGTCGAACCCGCATTGCCTGGTTCACAGCCAGGGATCTTGCCGTTAGATCACGCCCGGGATTATTAGAATGCATCATTACAATACCCAAAACACGACCCAACCATCTGATTGCATTTTCATTTTATTATAAATCTTCCCACGAACACACCTCACCCGATGAAAATCGGATTTCTCATTACATATAACGCAACTTCCGATTGCGGCGGCTATTGAGCCGGCATCTGCAGGATGGGGCCCATCCCTCTGACCATGCCACCACACGACCAGATCCGGGGAGACGGCCAAGGCACCGCCGCGGGATCAGGAGATCGGAGTGGAAACGACCATCAGAAAGAAAGGCCGTGATCCGCAGCAAAACCCGATGAAACAAGGGATTCCCGGCGCGCTTGGTAAAATCCCTGCCGAGATTCCGGGCGGCAAAGGTCCGCCTCTTTTCAAGCATTCATGCCATGCTACATTTCACCACGAAGCCAAGGGAATGGCCTCACCGCTGATGTCGCGGTCGCTCTCGGAGCAATGTGATGGAATGTCGTCGGTTCATCGGAACGCGAGAAGTATTCACACATCTCACTCGCGGAGTCAACCGACAATTTCACCAAAACACATTATAACCGAAATCTTCCCTGACGATGGCGAGATGTAAGATCGGATCACTTGACCTGCTCACGGTCGATGCGCTGCCTATCAAGGAACGAAGCGAAGAAATTTTCATAGCGAGGACTGACGCTGAAGAAAGCGACACCACCGCCGGGACCGGTATGCCAGAAGCCGTGGACACCCTTATAGTCGGGCAGGCCATCGATACCCGCATCAAAGGCGGCACCATCGCCACGACGGAAGCTGATGAGGTACTCTGCATGCTCGTCACCGACGGTGAGAGTGACGCCATACCGGGCATCGAGCCCCCAACCGGGAGAGTCCCTCTCTCCATCCCCCTCGCGAATGGAGCGGGCAAGGGCGTCGATGAGCCGCTGGCGCTCGCGAGCGTCCGTCACCACCGCGCGACCCAGGATCTCGTGATGCTCGAAGATACTGAAGAGCGGAGGTTGACGATCCGGATGGAGTCCCGCCCCCTTCAAAAGATTCCCGAACCGGCTCAGGCCATCGAGTGACAGAACCTCGATGGTCGCACCCTGCTCTGCCATGGCATCGATGCGCGTGGCCACCGCCGCTTGGGTGTAGATCCGGGGTCCATATGATACGCCGAACTTCGTCCCATGATCCACTACCGTGGAGGCGTCCCACTCCCCAGCGGTCCTGGAGAAGGTCCACCAGTGCCGACCAAGAGACAAGAAGGTCCGCCCGCGCCGACCATAAGCCCCAAACCCACCTCCTCTCAATGCCGACAAACCAAAACCGGTCTCCTCTACCGCCTCTAGCGGCTCCCCCCTCCTGCAATTCCACGGGTGTTGCAGATTCCACCATGCCTCCGGCCGACTGAACTCGCGCTCGCGGGGGCCTCTGAGACTCCACCGCCACTCCTCCACCGCTTCTCTCGCTCCCGGCGAGACATCACCGATGAACTCAACCGGCGGCGGCAGGTAGAAAGTCCTGAAGCACCACGCGACATACCCGCTGATGCTGCACAGCAGCGCGGCGGACAGAAGGATGGCGGTGCGTTTCTTCATGAAGTGTTAGGCATGCTTGTCACAGCGACGACCGAAGGAAGAAACGCGCGGGAATGGCAAAGCTTTAGGACAATGGGAAATCTTCATTCGCCATCGAGGATATAGAGTCGGCAGTCGGCGCAGCGGAATGCGCGATGACGGCAGCCTATGCCGGTGGTGATCTTGCCAACGGGCGTGCCGCCAAAGAATGCCTTGATGATCCAGCGCTCGTCATCGCCTGCCCACGTGATGCGGGAGCTCGAGCGGAGCTGGCCGACGTGCATGGGCCGCAAGCACTTCGGACACGGCGGGCCCTGCGTCGCGGATGGCTCGTCCAGTGAGAGCGGCGGTGCATAGGGATGCTCATCCCGCGATGCGGGATCATCATTGCGAGAAGGTGACGGGTGCATGCGATGTCGGAAGCTCCGGACAGCATGCATGGATCCATCCCGCAGGAAAGCTCTCCCCGCCCTTGGGCGAGGTGCACCGGTCCGGGGCCCATCCGCTGAAGCGGGCTGAGGCTGAGCGACATCTTTCTACCCTCACGCCCGCATCGGAACCACCAATGTGACGGAAGCGCCGCAAATCCATGCGCCACAAGGGAATTTTTCTGTTAGGAGCGCCATTACGCGTTCTTGTTATTCGACGGGGGATCGGTTCTTGTTAGGTTCCGTGCATGAGCATCTCCCCAAGGCGCCGCCGTTCCAGTAGTACGGATGATCCACGTTACCGCAGTAAAACGGTGACATTGCCCGGAGTGCTGTTCGTCGTCGGCGTCTTGATAGCAGTGGGAATCTGGCTTTCGATCTGATGAGCGCACGCGCTCGCGGAGGACTCCCCGATCCTCCGTGCCGTTGCATGCATCGTGCTTGAACGACCGGCTGGAAGCCGCAGATTTCCACACTACCGACTGAGCAAGAGTCACGGGGAATGCCGCTCGTGTTTTCGCCATCGCCCGTACGTCAGCCGGGAGCAAAAATGACATTCATACAAGCCAACGATCATCATGAGCGAATCCAATGAGAACCCCATCCGCAAGCACGCGGACACGCTGCGAAATCTGGTGAAGGAGAAGACCGGCGTGAAGCTCGATTACTCGCTGATCTCGCTGCTCATCGTGGACAAGGTCCTGGAGGACATCGCAGGGAAGGGCATGAGCCACCTGCAAGGGGAGGACATGGAGGAGGCCCAGCGGGCACTCCGCATCCCGATCGCGACCTACTACGGGGAATGCATTCGTGAGACCTTCGGCGGCGTGTGGGAGCGGGATGAGAAACTCGGCCTCGCGCTGAAAAAGATCGGCGGACTGGATCTCACCATCCTACCGCTCAATACGGCCTACGAACGGATGAACGGTGAAGACTCCAAGCTCTTCCTCGCGACGAAATTCCTGTGCAACGAGGTCTTCAAGCAACTCTGGGAGAAGATGTATGCGGATGAGGGAGCAGGGACGGTGCCTCCACCGGCACCCGGTACCGGCGCGATGCCGCCGCCTCTGCCTCCGCGGTAGGATGCGGGCGGTCCCTCCGGGGATCGTCAATGGGTGGTGCCTGAGGAAGAAGAGACCGAGGGGCGGGCTTTACACCCGTCCTTCCCGGACTGGCGCACCGCACGCGGACCGATGCGGACCACGGTGAGGCTGCTGAGGGCTGCCGGCTGGAAGCCGGGGCCACTTTTTCTGCCATCCCGCATTTTTGTGGGAACATCGGCGGGGCTCGCGAAATCGTCTGATGCGGGGTAGATTCGCGGGGAGCCTCCCCCCGAACCTCCGATTTCCGATTTCTGATCTCCGGCTTCCGATCTCCGTTTCCCGCCAATGCAGCGCCATCCCACATCAACCCGCCGCCCCTTCCTGCCATGAGCCGCCGGGAGAGAGACCAGCAGATCGATGCCGCGGTGCGTGCACACCACTCGGGGCTGCGATATTTCATCCGCTCGCTGGGCGTGAATGATGCATGGGTGGATGATCTGGCGCAGGAGACCTTTGTCATCGCGCACCGGAAGTGGGATGAGCTGGATGACCCGGAGAACGCGCCGGGGTGGTTCCGCCAGATCGCGCGGAATCTGGTGATGAACGAGCTGACGAAGACCGGCCGCCGCCAGCGCCTGCTGGACGAAAAGATCACCGGCCTCCTCATCGCCGCGGAGCCCACCACTCCCGCGCCGGGAATGCTGCAGGATGCCGAGATCCGCCACGAGGCACTGCGCGATTGCCTGGCCCATCTGCCGGAGAACGTCCGCCGAGTGATCCATGCGCGCTACTATGACGACCGTAATTCCAGCGAGATCGGCGACGAGCTTTCCATGAATCCCGCCTCCGTGCGCAAGCTCCTCTTCCACGCGCGGAAGGCGCTGGCGGACTGCCTGGTGGCAAAACAGATCCACGCGTGATGCAGGACGACGCCATGAATGCGGACTTCGACATACTATGCGCGCAGTACCTAGACGGCACGATGGACGAGGTGGACCGGGACAGGCTGGCGGCCATACTTGCGAGCGATCCCGCCGCGCTGGACGCCCTGCGCTCGCAGCTCGTGGTGTCCGGCGCGCTGGCACGCCTGCGGCCGGAGCTGAGTGACGAGCGCTTCCTCGGTGCGGTGCTGCCGCATCTAGGCGCGATGGCGGACGAGGCAGACGATGACTTCCCCGCACGCGTGCGGAAGACCATCCGAGTGCAGTGGTGGCGGCGCACGACGCTGGCCGCGGCGGCGCTGATCATACTGGCCGGGACGGCGATCTTCCTCACCACGACCCTGTCGCGCGGCCCGGTGGTGGCGACGCGATTCCACGACGATGAGAAATCGAGCGAGGTCCGCATGGGCGAGCGTCTCGTCTTCGACACCGGCGTGACGCGGATGGAATTCTCAAATGGCGCGGTGGTGGCGATCGAGGCACCGGCCGAGCTTTCCGTGCGCTCCGGCGACGAGGTGGTGCTGGAGCACGGGCGGCTGAATGCGTGGTGCCCGGAGACCGCGCACGGCTTCCGCGTGGTGACGGCCTCGGCGACGCTCACGGATCTCGGCACGTCATTCGGCGTGACCGCGGAGCGCGATGGCACCGCGGACTTCATGGTGATGGATGGGAAGGTGGAGGTGCAAAAGGACGACGAGAAGCGGCTCATCGAGCGCGGTGCCGCATTGCGCGCACGCCGCGGGAAGCGCCTGAGCGTGGTCGCCTTCGAGCCGTCCGGATTTCGCCGCACGTGGCCGGTGGCGTCCGGCATTCACTCGACGCGTGGCGAGGTGGTGACCGCCCCGCCAGGCACGCCGGAGTATCTGGCGGCACTGGAAAATGACCACCGCATCCTGGTCATCCCGGAGCGGCGCGACCTGCGGCTCCAGGCGCCGCTGCGGGCGGACATTGTGCAGCCCGGCATCTACGAGAGCAGCCGCCTCCTAGGCACCCACGATGTGAGACCGGGGAAGGGCAAGCGCGTGCGGAGCTACCTACTGCGCTACAATCCAGTGGGCCAAATGAAGAGCGGCGAGGCCAAGCGCTTCGAGGGCAGCGTCACCTTCGACCGGCCCGTGCTCGGCATCATCACCGCGAGCCGCAAGCTGAACCGCACGGACGCCCTGCTCTCGAAGGCCCCGCTGCCGCCCCTGAATGCTCAGGACACCGAGCTGCGCGGCCTGGAGCGCCAGCAGCACCCGCCCCATGACCGCGTGGAGCTCTCCGCCGACCGCCGCACCATCACCGTCACCTTCTTCGCGGATCAATCCATCGACGAGATCCGCGCGATCACACGGGACAACTGAGCGCGCATGCGCTCGACTCAGTCGCCGTGCATCTCCATGCGGTGGGCTTCCAGATGCTGGCGGAGCCAAGCGTGCTTGCCATACTTCGCGCGGAATTCCTGGTCGCTCGCCTTCACGGTCTCTTCCCACAGGCTTGCGTAGCCGGGGTCCTCCGGCTTGAGCCCGGAGGCTTCCATCTTATCGGCAAATTCCCCGGCCATCTTGTCGAGGGCTTCTTCGATCTCCGGTGCCAGCGGTTGATCGGGATCGCTCGTGGCCAGGGCGGCGGGCATGGGTATCCGCGAGTCATCCGGCGTGGCCGCAGCCTGGCCGAGCGAGCCTCGTGAGGAAAGTGTGCCACCGGTTCCCAGCGACCTGCGCACCGCCGGGGCGGATGAGGGATTCACCTCCTTTTGGGAAGTCACGGGAGCATTCCGCCTGCCGTCGCTTCCGCGCCTTTCATGGACGATGCCGCGGTCACTCGTCTTCGTGGGCAATGACGGTGGACAGGAGCCCTCGCCGCTCTCCATAGCCAGCGCCAGCCCGGTGGCGCTTGGATGCCCTGCATGCGACGAGTCCTTCGGAGCTGCCGTCGCGTATACATGCCCGCGATTGCTGCGGACAGGTGCCTCCCCTGCTCCATGGCCGGGAGAGTGCTCCTTCCCCACCGAGACAGACGGCGCGCTCCCGCGGGTGGCAGCCGCCTCCGCATCACGCTTCGGCGCGAGCGACGCGGCCACCGCCGCGAGCAACCCCGCGGCACCTGTTAGAATCAGGATTGCCCTCACATTCATGTCGATGACCGTCGGGATGAGAAAAGGAAAACGGGGTGCTGGCGCTGCGCCAGCACCCCGAGGGTGGTTCGGCTGACTGAAGTCAGCCGGAATCTGCGATCAATTATCCCTGTGGGATCGGGAGGACGAGACCACCGTCGCCGCCGCTGCGGTTCACGGTCATCTGCGGGATCGGGATACCGGCGGTGCCCATGTTCACCGGCACTGCGGCGCGCAGGGCGTCATCGAAGGCGATCTCAGCCTGTGTGGCATTCGAGGCACGGTAGAGCTGCTGGTAGCCCCACAGGGTGTAGGCACCGTTCTTCACGTTTTCCTCAGAGTAGCGGACGCCATTGTAGGTCATCGGCTTGGCACCTTCGCCACCGGAGACAGCGCCGGTCACCGGATTGTAGCCGGAGGCAGCGAGGGCATCGGAGATGGTGAGGTAGCCACAGAAGACCACGGAGAAGGAGTTGCCGTTGTAGGTCACATTGTTGGACGGGCGGGTCAGCACGTCGCGAACTCCGGAGTTGCTGGAGTGGCCGTTGTTTTCGAATTCGCTAATCGTGGTCAGCGTTCCGGTGACGCGATCGCCGGTGAAGGCCGCGTTCCACTGCTGCACGTTGGTGAAGGCACCGTATCCGGTTTCAGCAAGGATGGTGGCGCGGGTGCCGGAGCCGTTGTTGCGGCCGGTAGCGAGCACGAGGTCGGTATCAGCGGCATTGCCGGTGAAGAGGCTCAGCGGCATCTGGCCGAGCGACCAGAGGGCTTCGTGCTGCTGGTCGGTGATGTTGGTCATCGTGGCCGGAGCGCTTTCACCGGCGAGGAACATGAAGGGCACCACGCCGACGGGGCCGCCGGAAAGGGTTGCATTCGGGCGGGTGGAGAGGGCCTTGTCCACGTCGGAGAAGGCGAAGCGCGGGATGCCGGTGTTGAATTCGGCAGGCTCATTGCCAGCGGCACCGTAGTTGTAGCCGGTGGTGCTGATCGGGTTGGCGCCGGTGCCGGTGCCGAAGTTGGCGATCAGGAATTGGATCTGGTTCTGGTCGGCGAGGTCGAGGATGCCCTGGGTCGATCCGGACCAGGAGGTGCGGATGATGGTGTCCTGGCCATTGAAGGTGCCGCGGAAGATCTGGCGGTTCGCACCGGTCGGGCCGGAGGTGCCGTCATAGCCGAACTGGGTCACGCCATTGCCGCCGAGCATGGCGATGATGGTGTTGGTGGCGGCGGCGCGGAATGCGGTGGCACCGGTGATATTGATCACGGTCTGTCCGGAGGCGACGGAACCCGCGGCGAGGGCGAGGATCGCGAGGGTGGTGGTGGCTTTCATGGTCGTAGTTGTTGGAGGATTTGCTTTGGGATTGTTCGATCTTGGGTGCAGCACCAGGGGAGGAGAGTGGTGCTGCTCGTGGTCAATCGGGACGGAGATGCGGGCTCAGGCCTTGGCGGAGGTGCGGCGGCGGCGGAATGCGGCGGCGATGCCTGCGAGGCCGGCCAGTGCCATGGCGGACGGCTCCGGGATGGCATAGAGGCTGCCGTCATTGCCGATGCCGATGGTGCCGACCCATGCGCCTGTGCCCACGGTGCCGGCAGGATTCGCGCCGGTGTTCGTGGAGATGATACGCTGGATATCGAGGTAGTTCACCGAGCCCGACTGGCCGAAGGTGTCCTGGATGCCGGCGAGCGTGCTGTAGCTGCTGCCGCCGACGGTATTCCAGGTGGTCCAGCCGTTTGCCCACTCGGTGGGATTGGCACCCTGGGTGATGGATACGGTGCCATTGGCCGTGGCCGTCAGCGTGCGGACCATGGCTTCCTGGCCTGCGAAGTAGTTGCCTGCCACGCCGAGCGAGTTGCCGGTCTGGCCGGTCTGGAGAGCACCGCTGCCGATGTCGATCGTCGGGGCGGAGACGTAGAAGGTGCGGGAAGGGTCGCCATCCACCGCGGCGGCGGAGCCGAGGCCGCTGTTAGGAGCGAAGTTCAGGTTGCCCACCACGCCAAAGTGAAGGTCGGTGCGCGAGTACCAGTTGGCACCGTAGGCGGCGGCGAGGTCGGCGCCGATGTTGCCGAGCAGGCCTTGGTTCGGATTGTCACGGAAGGCCGTGGCCGAGCCGAGGTCGAAGAAAACGTTGGTGGTGGAACCTTGGCCGCCGGAAGCCTGGAAGCCGAGCAGGAGATTGCCATTCGGGAAGGTCCAGGCCGCCATGGCGGAAGGAGCCGTCAGGGCGAGCAGCGAGCCGAGGAGCAGGCCACACTTGGTGAGGGAGTTTGGTTTCATGTGGATTTGAGCGGTGGGAGAAGACGCCGCGGGATCGTTGCGTCTGGCGCTCGGAGACTTGTGCTCGCTTCAGGACGGGTCAAAGGGGGCTTCGTGACGATGACGCCACAGGTTTGCCGGTTCACGGGGCTCGCACAGGACGGCTGTGTGACGCCTCCGTCACGAACGGTTCGTTGAATGCCCCTGCATCAAGACTAGGACCGGCGGTGGCGAAGCGGGCCTCCCACGGGAGAGGTGTCCCCCCGGATACGGACCTGCACTGCCAATGAGACCTCCATCCCGGACCCATGAACGCTCATCACAAGCTCCGCAGCATCCTCGCCGTCGCCTCGCTCCTCGTCGCCCCGTCCGTGGCCACCGCCGCGTGGACCTTCGAGAATGGCAATCTCCTGCTCGGCGTGCAAGCCACGGGCGGCACGGGCGCATCGACGAACGTCTTCTTCAACCTCGGCTCGGCCACCGCATTCCGCGACGGGCAGATCACCGGCGTGCGCGGCAACATCAGCGCGGACCTCGTAGCCGCCTACGGTGCCAACTGGTACTCGCGCACCGACCTCCACTTCGGCGTGATCGGAAACCTGAGTTCCTCTCCTAACAGTGGCCTCGGCGCCGCCGCTCCGGTGGCTGGTGATCCTTCCCGCACGGTCTATGTGTCCGCCGCCGCCGCGACTCCGGGCAGCGCCGCAATCTGGACCGGATATACCTCGAACTCGCTCGGCGTGGCCGGAAGCAGGCTGACCGGACAGGAAGAAATGGTCCGCACGCTGAACCCCACCGCCAGCGGTGCCGCAGTGCTGAGCCAGACCGACTCCGTGAGCTGGGAGAACAGCTGGACGAAGTGGAACCCGTCTGCCGGGCCTGCCTACGACATTTTCACCGGCATGATCCAGGCCTCCTTTGGCCAGTCCGGCGGCACCACCTATGTGGATGTCCAGCGCATCCTCCCGACGAATACGGGTGCGAATCCCACCGGCTCCGTGGGCACCGGCGCATATGAGGGCTCCGTGGGCATCACCAGCGGCGGCGACATCGTCATCACCGCGGGCAGCACGCAGCCGCAGGGTGGCTACGATACCTGGATCGCCACCTTCCCCGCGCTCGACACCCCGGCCAAGCGCCTCCCGACCGCCGATCCCGATGGCGATGGCCTCGAGAACCTGCTGGAATTCCTCCTCAACGGAAATCCCGGCACCCCGGACACTTCCATCCTCCCGACCCTGAATGCCACGGGTGCGAACTTCGTCTTCACCTTCAACCGCCGCGACGATGCGAAGGCAGGCTCCACGCTCATCTTCCAATACGGAAGCAACCTCACAAGCTGGACCGACGTGCCCGTGGGCGAAACCGGCGGCACCGTCGGCAGCGCGAGCATCGGCGTGGTGGACAATGGCACGAACCCCGACCAGATCACCATCACCGTGCCGAAGTCCGTCGCCACCGGCGGCAAGCTCTTCGGCCGCATCCGCTACACGCAGCCCTGACCAGGCGGGAGGCATCGCAGCCTCACCATCGCATCTTCTAACAAGTCAACCCTCCCTTGCCACACCCGGCGGGGAGGGTTCCTTCGTTTCAGCACTCGCCGTGGAGTGCGATCGCGTGAAAGGCAGATCTTCGCTTTCCTCACGCCGGAAATGGGGCATGGGTGTGGATTGAATGACCAAGCTCCTCATCCTCCCGGGCAGTGCCCGCCGTGACTCCTACAATCGCAAGCTCGCCGCAGTGGCCGCGAGGGTCGCCACCGATGCCGGGGCGGAGGTGGATCTCATCGATCCCGCGGAGTATGACCTGCCTCTTTTCAACCAGGAGATCGAGGATGCCACCGGCCTGCCCGAGGCGGCGAAGCGGCTGAAGGAGCGATTCACCGCGGCGGATGCGATCCTCTTCGTCTCGCCGGAATACAACTCGTCCATCGCGCCCCTGATGAAGAACTACATCGACTGGGTGAGCCGCACCGAAACGGACGACGAGCCCGCGCTCTCCGCGTATCGCGGCAAAGTGGCGGGCCTGCTTTCCGCCTCGCCGGGCAAGCTGGGCGGCCTGCGCGGACTGGTGCATCTGCGCGCCATCCTCGGGAACATCGGCGTGCTCGTCGTGCCGAAGCAATTCTCGCTCAGCGGGGCTGACGGAAAATTCGACGACACCGGAAAGCTCACCGAAGAGTCGGCGGAGAAGTCCGTGCGCGGCGTGATCCAGGAGGTGCTCTCCGTGGCCGGGAAGCTAGGCTAACAAGGCGGCATCCCCATCGCGGGATTGGCCACCTCTCACCTCACTTCCCGAGGCGAGGGGGATTCGTCTCGCGCAGCAATTCAGCATAGCGCTTTTCGGCCTCCTGCTTCTGCGCATCGTCCAATCCGGCGGCGACATTCGCCAGCGTGATGCTGCCCATGGCCTCGCCTTTCAGCGCGGCAAGCTTCAGCCACGCGTAGGCGGCGATGCGGTCCTGCTCCTCTGGATTCCCACCACTGAGCAGGCGGCCCAGATTTGCCTGGGCCCTGGCATCGCCTTGACGGGCCGCGGCTTCATACCACTTCAGCGCGGCCTTGCGATCGGTAGCCACGCCTTGGCCAAATTCATGCATGGAGCCGAGGATCGTGCGGGCCCGGGCATCGCCTCCCTCCGCCGCCACGGTGAGCGGCGGCAGCGCCTTCGCGTAATCCTGCGGCACGCCATCGTCGCCGAAGTAATGGATCTCGCCGAGCTTCAAGCTTCCCGAGACGGATCCTGCAGCGGCAGCTTTCTCGAACCAGCCGAGCGCCGCCGCGGCATCCTTCTTCGTGCCGAGCCCCGACTGGAGCATCGCGCCCGCATTGACGCACGCATCCGCATTTCCCGTCCCGGCAGCGGACAGGACGAGTTTGAAAGCCGCCGCAGCATCTTTCTCACCGCCGATGCCCTGCGCCATCATGAAGGAGAGCAGCGTCTTCGCATTCACGTCGCCGAGATCCGACGACTGGCCGAGGATCTCGCGTGCTTTCACGGGATCCTTCGCCACACCCTTCCCGTGGAAGAGATCGCGCCCCTGGCGATAAAGCGCGGCCGCATCCTCACCGGCGGCTTGCACCGGAGCGACCGGAATCAAGGCGGCGAAGAGAAGCGCGAGGAGCGGTGATTTCATGACTATCCCTTGATGGAAATCAGGAGACGAGCATCAGGCGCCTTCTTCCTCTTCGCCTTCTTCGTCGTCCTCCTCGTCTTCTTCCTCATCCCCGCTGCCTCCGCCGTAGCCGAGGACTTCCACGGTGATGACGGAGGGAGACTCCACTTCCTCCACCGGCGTCTCTTCAGTGCGGTCGGCGGGCTTCGCCTCGGCACCTTGGGAGGCGGCGGCGGCGTTGTTGGAAGCGTTGGTCGTGGCGGAGATGCTCGGTGCGGACGGGGCAGCCGGGGCACCGGCGGTATTGCCACCGGCGGAGATGTTGCCGGCATTCACCACCGTCACGGCTGCGAGGTTGATATTGCCACTCACGCGGATGCCCGCGTCACCGGCGTCGATGATGCCGGCGGGAGCGATGAGGTCCACGTCGCCGGGCTCCACGCCTGCCACCGTGGCGAGCACGCCGATGCCACCACCGGTCGCGAGACCGGCGAGGTCCGTCTGCACGGAGGCGCTCTGCGGATCCACGATCACGCGCGTCGGCGGGGCCGCCTGAACGGTGCGCGAGGAGGAGCCCGCGGCGATGTCGCCCGTGGTGGACCAGATCACCGCATTGCCACCGCGCAGGGTGAAGATACGGCCGATGCCGATGTCCACGCTCTCGTGGGTGAAGATGGAGATATCCCCGCCGGACTCCGTGACCACGCCCGGAGGCGCGAGCGGATTGCCGATGGTCGTATTCGACAGCGAGAGCCCGCCGCCCGGAGCGAAGATGCTGATGCTGCCGCCGCTGCGGGTGCGGATGTCGCGGGCACGGGCGAGGATGTCGCCATCCCACGCACCGGCTTCCTCGCCGAAGAGCGCCTTGATCGCCGCCATGCCGGAGTCGTAGTTGCGATACCCCTCGCTCTCCGGATTGTTGAAGTCACGGCCGGTATCGCGCATCACGAGGTAGAAGACCTCCAGCGCGATGCGTGCCTGCTCTTCCGGCGGCTGCTCGTCGAAGTTCACGCCCGGCGCGACTTCCTTCAGGTAGTCCGCGCCCTTCGGGCCCTTCACGTAGGTCGTGATGAAATTCGCGAAATTCAGGTCGCTCTCGGCCAAGCCCACAGCGGCACCAATGCCAGCGCCGAGGACGAGGTCCGCACCGTCATTCGTCAGGTAGGGATTCCGCAGGTTGCCGATGCTGGTGACGCCCGCGCCAGTGCCGTCGGCATTGCCGGGCCCGATGCCAAGGTCGAGATTCCGCCCTGCCAGCACCTCCAGCGTGCCGGGACCGGCGATCTGGATGTCCCCGGCGAGCGGCGTGGTATTGCTCACCATCGTATTGCTGCCCGTGGTGGCCTCCACGCGGAAGGGCGAGCTCGCATTGTAGGCGATGATGTCGCGGCCTGCGGAGACGAGGCTCACGTCCGACCCGCGCAGATTCTGGATATAGAAGGAGACGTCGGTGATGTCATTCGCCGCGACGACGCGCGTCGCCTTCGGGCTGAAAAGCGTGAGGCCGGAAATATCCCCGCCGCCCGCGTAAATGCGGACGGGCTCGGCATCCCCCGCGTGCAACAGGCCGGCGGTGTGCAGCGCCTGCTTCGTCTGCGTGACGCCGTAGATGCCGGTGTAGGAACCGGACTCATTGAAGAGCGCATTGATCGCATCCAGCGAGGTGGCGTTCGTCGCGTTGCTGGGTGTCGGGCGACCGAGCGGACGGATCGCCGAGGCGATGGCCGAGGGATCGGCATCCGAGACATTGATCCTCGCGGTACTCCACACCCGCTGCTCAAAGCCCGCCTGAGACGAGCGGCCCAGCGCCTGCAGCGCATTCACCGCACCGCTTGCCACGATCTCAAGCTGGCCGCGGGATGCGGGCGAGAGCGTGATGCTGCCACCGAGATTCACATCGCCGGAAAGCGCGGTCAGCGAGAGCGTCGGCGCGGCGAGCGAGAAGACCGAGTCATACGGCACCGCGCTGGTTTCCACGACGCGCAACCATGGCTGGAAATTCGCCGCGCTGCCCGAGCCGCCGAGCATCTGCTGGGTCTCCGTCCACGCGCGGAGGAAGGACGTATCGCCATCCCGCGTGAGCGCCACGGAGGAGCGCCAGTCCACGTCACCGCCGAGCGAGAGCGCCGTCACGCTGCTGTCCGCGGCGTAGGTGCTGAAGTGTGTCTTGTACCAGAAGCGGTTGTTCATCCCCTGCGGCAGCAGGAAGGGATTTGCCACCGGGCCGAGGAGCACATCGCCGCGGGCGGTGATGTCGAAGCTTCCCTTGCCCAGGAAGAGCGTGGTGGGCATCCAGGCGAGATCGGAAAGCCGCGCCGCCGCCGGGTTGTTCAGATTCCCCAGCAGGCCGAGCGAGAGCGAGCGCGTGGCATTCGTCGTGATGCTGCCACCGGCATCCAGGATGCCGCGGCCGCGCTCGACGTAGTAAACGCCGCCGCTGATGTCGCCACCGGCGGTCACGGTGAGATCGCCGCCGCCCAGCTCCACGAGCTTCGTGGCATCAGGCGTACCGCGCGGCGTGCGGGCATTCGTCGGGATCACGGCATCCACGTTGGTGATGTCGTTGCCCGCGGTCATGGTGACATTGCCACCACCGAGCGCGCCGACACTCTGGAAGAAATTGCTGAAGTCCACCCACCAGGTGGTGGAGGCAGCGGCGTCGGTCGCACCGCCGAGTCCGGTTGAGACGCGGACGGATCCATACGTGCCGTCCGCACCCACGAGGCCGCGGCGGTAGAGCCAGTTGTTCGGGAGCTGGCGTGACGAGTCGTCGATGAGGCCGGAGTTGTTGTTCGTCTTCCGCTCGATGTTCCCGCCCGCGGTGATGGTGACATTGCCACCCGCCATGCTGTAGGAGGCGGCGTAGGTCTGCTGGGTCGCGCCCAGGCTGCCGTTGCTGTTGTTCCCCGTGAGGATAGGCGTGACGAAGTCGCTCTCGGCGAAGATCGAGTTCGCATTCGCGAGACGTGTGCCCGCCGTGTAGATCGACGCGAAGGGATTCAGCAGGCGGACCGCATCACCGGTGGTGATGTCGATGTTCCCGGAGCCGGTCCGGATGACCTGGAAGGCATTTCCGATGATGGACGCGGTGGTCGCGTTGCTGCCACCGGTGGCAGAGGCGGACCCGATGGCCTTGCCAAGGTCGAGCGAGCCCGTGCCGTCAATGGCCTCGCGGAAGCTCGCTGCCGAGAAATCCGCACCCGCGGTGAGGCGGTAGGACCAGGTCTGCGAATTCGCCGGCAGCGCGGCATTGTAGGCATTCAGCGGCGAGAGCCAGAGGCTGGTGCCCCCGGAGAAGCCGTCGCTGAGCGCATTGTGGAATTTCAGGTCGCCCGCCGCGCGCAGCGTGAGCACGCCGGCCGCACCGCGCGGCCCGAAGCGGAAGGTGGAGAGATTCCAGTCCTCGCTCGCGGTGGAACCCGTGCTGCCGAGCGTGAGATTGCCGGTGCGGTTGATGATCTCGGCACCCGGAGCGAGGATCAGGTCGAGCGCCGCATTCCCGCCGGTCAGGCGGTTCATCATGGCGGTGTAGTTCGCGCCGGTATTGCCGGTGCTGCCGAGGAAGGCATTCCCGTCGGCGAGGATCTGGCCCTGCACGCCGGAGGTGATGGTGCCATTCGGCGTGCCGGTGAGATCGTATACCTTGTAACCCTCCACGAGGATGCTGGAGGCCCCGTTGATCGTGCTGCCGATGGCCGCGACCTGGAGGTCCGTGTTCGCGGCATTGCGCGGCGCACGCAGGTGGAGCGTTCCGGCATATTTCCCCTGCTTCGCGCTGTCCGCGGTCTGCGCGGCCACGCCAAGGTCGAGCACGGCACCCGTCCGGAGGTCGAGCAGTGCCGTGGTGTCGATCACGCCATTCCGATGCGCACCGGCTTCCAGGACGATGGAGCCGCCCTTGCCAGCGGAGTCAAATTCGCGCGCGGCGACGCTGAGCGAAGCTCCATCCTCGAGGATGAGGCTGCGGTGCGCCTTCAGGTCGATGGTACCGCCGGTCTTGCCCGAGGCGTCGATCTCTCCAGCCGCGGTGACGGTGATCGATCCGTTGTCCGTCGCGACGCGATAGGTGCCGGAGGTGGCGAGGCCGTCGATGAGCACGTCGCCGTTGCGGAAGCGGTAGTCGCGGGAGCGGGTGAAGCCGCCCTTGTTCAAGGTCGCGTCGAGAGTAGCGAGGCTCTCTCCCGGGAGTGAGCCGGCATCCAGCGTGAAGCGGCCCTTCAGCCCGGTGCTGCCTGCGGAGGCATCGATGGTGCCATCGAGCACGAGGCTGCCATCGGCGGCGCTCACATTCAGCGTGCCTGCATTTCCACCGCCGGAAACCGCGGCCACGGAGATGACGGCGGGCTGGCCGACGATGACCGAGCCGCCCTTCGACTCGAGGTTCACGGTGCCGCCGCCGGTGTAGCGCGTGACATCCACGAAACGCGTCACGGTGCCGCCCACGTCGATTCGGGCATTGCCGACGTTCACATTGCCCGCCGTGGAGCGCAGCGTGAGCTCGCCGCTGGAGAGGGTGATATTGCTGGCCACGTCGAGCGTGCCGCCTTCCAGCGTCAGCTTCGCGCCGAGCCCGCCATTCGCACCTGCGGAGGAGCCGGGCGGGCGAGTGACGCTGAGGTGACCGGCAGAGCCGATGAGATGGTTCGCCGCCTTCAGGCCGGTGACGAGCGGGGTGCGGACCTGGAGATCGCCCGCGGTGCGGAAGGACCCCTCGCCGGAAACGACGAGCCGTTCATCCGCTGCGAGGCTCACATTCGCGAAGCTGTCCACGCGCAGGTCATTCGCACCGAGCGTGATCTGCCTCGCGTCGAAGGCGAGCGTGCCGCCAAGCGGCCCCGCCGGTGCCGCACCTGCCGCGCGGTCGCCCGCATTCCCGAGGATGAGGTGGGACGCGGTGAAGGTGGCGGTGCCGCCATTCTGATTGAAGCCGCGGATCGACGACGCCTGCAGCGAGAGCTGCTCAAAGGCGCGCGAGCCGACCGTGCCGGTGCCATAGACATCGAGCGATGAGTAGCTCGTCATCGACAAGCTCTTCGCCGTGGACTGGAGCGCCGCGAGCGCCTGGCCGGAAAGCACCAGGCCGTAGTTCGCGGGGTCGAGCGTGCCTGCTCCGTCGAGCAGCAGGCTGATGCGGCCGCTGTTCAGCGAGACCGAGGTGCCATTCAGGCGCGCGGTGCCGTCGAAGGAGGTGGCGTAGGTGGAGTCGAGCGTGATGCTGCCGCCGGTGAGGATGGAGCCCGCGCCCACCTGCAGGCGGGCATTCGTGGCGGAGGTGACACCGCGGCGCGTGAGACCGGTGGTGGTGTCACCGCTCACGCGGACCAGCGTGCCATCCCCGCTGCCTGCCACGGCGGCATTGCCGAGGATGAGATCGTCGGTATTCACCGAGCCGGTGCTGGTGACGAGCGAGCCGTCCTTCAGCGTCAGGTCGTTCTTCGCGACGAGGATGATATCGCTGCCGGTGAGTGCAGACCCGGCATTGTCCACGGTCAGATTCCCCGTGCCGACGCTGACGGTGGCGCCGTCCGTGCCAAAGGTGCGGATGCCGCCGATGAGGATGCTCTCCGCGCCGAAGCTATTCAGCAACGTGGAGCTGAGCGTGAGGCTGCCCTCGGGGCCGCCGGTGCCGGTGGCATTGATGAAGATGTCCACAGGGCTATTGATATCGACCACGCCGCCACGTCCGCCCTGCGGCGCGGTGGAGGTGACGGTGCCTCCCAATCTCATGCCGGTGGTGGCGGTGAAGGAAAGGTAGCCCGCATCCACGGGCAGGCGCGGCACGGCGAACTCGCGGGCGATCGCGGCCTCGCGCAGTGTCGTATTCGCGTAGAGATCCTGATACTCCGAGCGCGCGCGGACGACCTTCGCGGAGGCCACCTCGAAATTCGAGATGACGGTCGCGCCGGTGCGGGACGGGTCGAGGTTGTTCGCCCGGTAACCGGAGACGATGGCCGAGCCGTCGGGGCGCTTCACCGTGCCCGCGGGCGTGCCGCTGCCGGGAGTGACGAGGAAGGCACCGGGAAGAAGCGCGTAGCGTGCAGGCAGCAGCGTGTAGGTGCCTGCGGGCAGGCCGGAGGATGCACCGAGCGTGATCTGGTCACCCACGCGCAGGCCGGCATTCACATAGCCGGGATCGCCGCCCACCGTGGAGGTGCTGCTATTGGCGGCATACGGCGCGTAGTCGAAGCCGTAGCCGGGGATCACGGCGAAGGCACCGGAATTGTCGAGCACGTCCTTGCGGCCACCGTTGCCGGAGATCCAGCGGTAGGCGTAGAGATTGCCGCCGCCCCTCATGTCGATGACGGAGCCCGCCTCGCTGGTGACGTCGAGGCCCGCGAGATTGATCTCCTTCGACGGCACGCCACCGACGGTGATGTTGTTCCCCGCGAGATCGATCCACGAGTTGCCGTCGAGGCTGAGGCCATACGGGAGGATCACGCCCTTGCCCGTGACCGGGTCGATGGCGGAGACGGAGGTGACGCTGCCGGAGGAAAGCGTGACGTGCGTGGTGACCGGGGCCGCCACGGTGGTGCCCGCGATGGGATTCACCGGCGCGGTGCCCGTGCCATCCCAGCCGAGATTGATGGTGCCGATGGGCGCGCGCAGGGTGCCGCCCTGCACGATGGTGGACGCGTGGATGGAGAGCGTGCCGCCGGCCGAGTATGGCAGAGCGCGCTGCTCGCCCTTGCGGATGGTCACGGAGCCCTTCCCGCCCGCGTGATCGTAGGCGAAGATATTGAAGGCGGAGCCGGTGGTCGGGTAGATCTGCCCGGCCTCGAAGGTGAGGTCGCCCGCGGCGCTGAGCGTGCCATTCCCGCGGATGTCGCCCTTCGTGGCGATGAAGTCGGCGTGGCCGATGCTCTGGAGGGAAAGATCTCCCACATCGATGAGCTGTGCCTTCACCGTGAGATCGCCCGTGCCATGGACCGGGGCGAAGGCGTAGGGGGTGGTGGTGCCGCTGGTATCCGTGCTGGTGAAGCGGGTGATCACCTCGCCTGCCGCGGCGGGCGGGCGGAAGGCCTGGCCGAGCGCGACGTGCGAGGCATCCAGTACTACATTCCCCGTAGCAGTGATGACGCCACCGCTGGCCACGCGCAGGCGGCCCGGCGTCTGGATGGTCACGTCGCCCTCGAAGCGGACATTGCCATTCAGCGTGAGCGAGTCGAAGCCACCCGCGGCGAAGCGGTCAACCGCGAAATTGCCGATGCCCGCGATCACATTGCCATCGGCATCGCGCAGTGTCTCGCCGATGCCGGGGTTTCCCGCAGGAAGATTCGGGCCGGTCTGCGTGACGATGAGATTCGTGTCCGCGCTGGTATATGCCTGTCCGGGCGTGATGAAGCGGCCGGAGGAAACGGTGAGCGAGCCGCCGGTGGCCGACTTGCCGCCTGCATTCGCGACGAGCGTAGCATCCGAGTAGAGCATCTGTGCCCCGGAGAGAGTGATGCTGCCGCCATTCGTCTCGCGAGTCACCGGGACGTAGTCGCGACCGCGGGCTGCGCGCTGCTCGGCGCGGGAGAGGGAAAGGTAGCCGGGCGGGAGATCCAGCACGCCGCTGGTGCCGGAGACATCGAGCACGGCACCGGTTTCCGCGATGATATTGCCGGTGACGGTGATGCTGCCGCCACCGAGCACCTTGCCCTGGCGGAGGCCGAGGGGATTTGAGGTGAGGACGGTGGTGCCAGCGGTGGAGAGACGCGCGGTGGAGCCGATGAGCGTGGTGGCCGCGGCGCTGGTCGGCACGCTGTTCGACGGCAGGCTGTTCGCGCCATTGATGGTGATGCTGCCCGCCGGTGCCTCGACGGTGCCGTGGATGGCGACGGTCTGGCCATTGAAGACCACGGTGCCCTGCGCATCCGTGCGGATCACCGCGCCCTCGCCCATCACCACGCCGCCGCGGGAGATGAGACCCACGGGAGCGGCGGAGACGCCCTTCGCGCCGAAGGTGAGGCTCACCGGAGTGCGCACGCCCTCCTCCTGGAGCACGGTGGAAAGCGAGAAGACCGGCGAGTCCGGGCTGCTGGCGATGAGGCCCTGTACCACCGGCGCGATCACGGTGCCCTCCGCGATGGAGAGCCCGGGGATGGATCCGCCCGCGCCATCCGGCATGCTGAGGCCGGTGAGCGAGAAGCTGCCGAAGCCGCCCTGATTGAAGAAGTCCGGCTGGAGGACGATCACGCCCGGAGTCGTGGAAGTCCCGCCGACCTGGAATGCCGAGGCATTCAGCGTGAGCGAGCCCGCCTTCGCGCCGGAGTAGCCCTTCAGCGTGGCACCGAGCTGGAGACGACCGCCCTGCAGCGTGCCTACCGGGGAATCATCGCTGCCGTCGGCCACGGTGATGGAGCCGCCGTCGCCATAGGTGACGCGCCCGCGCTCGGACATGATCGCGCCGCCGGACACATCGATGAGGCCGCCCGTCGAGAGCGTGGTGGAATACGCGTCGATGCTGACCGAGCCGCCGTCCACCGCGCGCGTGCCCTGTGGAGAGCCGGCAGTGGTGGGGCGATCGTCCACGATCATGCCCGCGGTGCTGATCACCGCCTTCTCACCCAGCGTGAAGACCCCGCGGTCCGCCAGCGGTGCGGGCAGCACATTGCCGCCCGCGATCTGGTTCAGCATGTCGAGGGTGAAGTTCGACGACTTGAAGGTGATGCTGCCGCCGGGCGCGATGATGCTGCCATCCACGGTGACATTCGTGCCCGTGAGCGAGATCGATCCGAGCGCCGGGGCGACAAGCGAGACATTCTCCGGGACGACGATGTCGCCATCGGGATTGTAAACCGTCAGCGAGCCGAAGCCATCGCCAGCGAGGAGCTCCGGCGAGAGATAGACATTCTCCTGGCGCTCGGCGGAGAGCGGCGCGGCATTCCCCGCAGCATCCACCTGGAAGGCCGCGACGGCGGTCTGGGTGACGCCGCTCTGGAAGGTGACGGTAGGCGGTGTCGGTGCGTGAAGCGGCAGGCTCGCGTAGCTCTTGTCCTGCGAGGTGAAGGAGAGGCTCAGCTTCGCCGCCTGCGCGGGCGTGTCGCGCTGGTAGGCGCCATTTACCGTCTCGCCGGTGAATTTCCCATCGAGAGCCATGGAAGGCGCAGCGATGGAAATGGAGCCACCGGCACCGCCCTGGACGGAGTCTGCCTCGTAGCGCTCGCCACTCGGGCCGAGCGGGTTCTTGTAGAGATTGCTGACGCTCCACTTGCGGTTTACCTCGGCGGTGAGGCCGTCGTAGATGCCCAGGTAGGTCTCGTCCGGACGTGCATCGGCGATATCGACGAGGCTGCCATCCGCCGTGACGAGGCGCGTCGTCTTCACCACGCCGCCCTTGAAGATGGTCGAACCGCCGGACACATCGATGCCAGAGCCGGACTGCATCACGAAGGAGCCACCCGCACCGATGTCCACTGAACCACCCGCGACCGTGAGCTGGCCCACGCCGCGCTGGATGAGATTCGCGAAGCCGGAGATGTCCGCGAGCGGGGTGCCCACCCACATTTCCGACTGGAAGACGCCGGCATCGCGGATGTCCACATTCACCGTGGCATTCCGCAGCGGGCCCTCGCGCTGCAGCGGCGAATTCGCGAGCTCCGCACCGCGGAGCTGGATGGAGAGGATATTCTGCGCGACACCCACCTCCACGCCATCGGTGCCGGAGACATCGATCTGCGCGTTCTTGTCGAGATAGACCTGACCGGTGGACTGGACGAAGGACGGCTGCGGATTCGTGCCGAAGCGGACCCACTCACCCGCCTGGATGCTCACCTTCGCATTCGGAGCGTACATCAGCGAGTCCTCGCCGAGATACACGGAGCGACCGGCAATATTCACCTGCGAGCGGAGCGCGAGCTGTGTGCCCACGGTCGTGTCCTTGCTGGTCAGCTCGGGCAGGATGCTGATGAGGCTCCCCTCGCCGAGGCTGACCGTGCCGCTATCCTGATAGATGAAGGGGCGGCCCGTGGTGGTGTTCGTCGGATTGTAGGCCGTGTTCGCGACCGCATTGTAGTGCGCGAGCAGATCAATGCGACCATTCAGCGCGACGGAGGTGGTGGAGGTTAGCGCGCCATTCTGCGCGATGGCCCGGCCCGCCATGACGATGCTGCCACGCATCGCCTCGATGAGGCCGTCATTCGTCGCCGTGCCCGCGTATCCGGACGCCTGGCCGATGAAGACATCCAGGCCACGCAGGCTCGGGTCATTCGTATCATGCGCGGCGAAGCCGACCTGCATGCCCGCGGCGAGGATGGCCTGGCCATCGGGCGTGAGAATGCTGCCGCGGTTCGTGACATTCGGACCGACGAGCGTGATGCGCCCGCCGACCTTCGCGGCATCGGTGGGGCTGTTGAGGATCGCACCGGCTTCCACCACCACGTCGCCATAGCGGCCGAGATCCGGGTGAGGTGCCTCCGGGGTGAAGGCGGGCGTGCCATTCGCTCCCGCGGGGATGGCGAGGCCGGAGAAAAGGAACTGCGAGTCCGGGTTGTTCAGCAGGCCGTTCGCGATCAGGTTCGTATTGATCGGCAGCGACGAAACGGTGAGGCCGCGGACATTCACCTGCGAGGAACCGCCGAAGACGATGCCGTTGCGGTTCATGATATACACCTGCCCGGGTGCCTCGATCTTCCCGAGGATCTGCGTCGGATTGGCGAGCGGATCGTTGATGAAATTGAATGCCGTCCACTGGCCCACGTTGGCACCGCCCGCCGATTGGTCGAAGGTGAGCGTGGTGTTCTTGCCGACGTTGAAGGTCTGCCAATTCAGCAGCGCCTGCTGGGCGGTCTGCTTCACGGTGACCTGCGCGGTGCCGCCGGAGGTAGTGGTCTGGACGGGAAGGTTCGCACCGGTCCAGTGGGGCGAGCCGGGGCCGGTGACGCGCGGGTCGACCTGCAGGCCGCCGGGCGTGAGGCCGTCCGGCACGTCGGGCAGGATCGCGCCGGTGCCGTTCGGATTCGTGTTCGCGTGATTGCCGCCGTTGTTCGCCAGATTGCGCGCGGCGAGCTGCATCGCCTGCACGGACTGGATGGCCATGGCCGTGCGCGCGAGCGAGTCACGCGTGGTGCCGCCGGAGGGCACGATCGGTGGCGGCGTGGTGCCGACCGGATTCGCCGCGCCCTGCGGTGCTCCGCCCCCTGCCCTGCCGCCCCGCAGGATATCCCCCGCCATGGCGGGCGTGGCGAGCAGGCCGATCTCCCCGAGCAAGAGCAGGGCGGTGCCTGCGGCTTGTGACGTGCGGCGGAGCAGGCGAGGATGGCGGACGGGCGACATGACGGACGGGGAAAAGAGAACTCGGAAACGGGTTACTTCGACTTCGGCTCGGCAAGGACCTTGGGCAGCTCAATCTCGTTGATGACCACCGGATGGTCCTGCAACAGTTTCGCCACATAGGCTTGGCTGGCGGCCTGTGCCTGCTGCTCGCGGAGGCGCTCGGCGAGGCGCGGCTTCACTTCGTCGAAGGTGAGCTTCCGCGGTTCCTCGCGGTCGAGCACCTTGACGAAATGCCAGCCGTCCTTGAGCAGAATCGGCGGGGTGACGCCACCCTTCGAGACCTTCGTGACCTCGGCGCGGATGCCTTCCTCGATGAGATTTTCATCCAGCCAGCCGATCTCGCCGCCCTTGCCTGCGGACGCGGCTTCCTCGCTGTGCGCGCGGGCGATCGCGGCGAAGTCGGCACCGGCGGCGGCCAGCTTCTTCTTCACCTCGGCGACTTCGGCGTCCTTCGCGGCCTTGTCCTTTGCAGCTTCTGGAGCGGCGATGAAGACCTGCGCGAGCTTGTGGCGGCGCTGGATCATCAGCGCGTCACCGGCTGCCTCGTAGGCCTTCTTCAAGGTCTCCTCATCGGGGAAATCCGCGGCGGGCTGGGCGACGGAGCGCAGGTAGCTCTCGGCAACGATGGTGGAGCGCTGGCGCTGGATGGCCGCGGCGACCTCGGGGCGATCCGCCCACTTCTTCGCCTCGGCTTCCTGCAGCACCAGGCGCTGCACGAGCAGGGTGCGAACGGCCTCCGTGAGCAGCGATGGTTGCTTCTTGGCAGCCTCGCGCTGGGCGGGTTCCAGGCCGGCGAGCCATCCTTGCAGGTCGTCCACATAGACCTCGGCATCGCCCACCTTGGCGACGACGGTCTTGGCGGATTGCGCGTGCAGCGGGGCAAGCAGGGCGAGGCAGGAGAAAAGGATGCGATGCATGAAAAGATGAAACGGTGATAGTCGGGATGCCGTGACGGGATCAGCGGGCTGCTTTCTTCTCGCCCTCGGCGGGGATGCGGGCGTCCTCGACCTTGTCGCGGTAGTCCTGCACCTGGGATTCCAGGCGGGCCTTCGTGATGCCGGTGAAGGGCTCGCGGGCCTTCAGCGCGTCACCCACGCCGAAGCTGCGGTAGCGTTCCAGGATCTCGGTCGCGAGACGGTAGAGCTCGAGGTTCTGCGACTTGTGGTCGCGCACCTTTGCCTGGAGCACGGACTTCTCGTCGGCCAGCTTCGCACGCTCGCCTTCCTTCGCGTTCGCGACGGCGGCGGCCTTGGCGTAGCCTTCCTTCCACTTCGCGAGCGCCTGGTCGAGTGCAGCGTATTTCGTCTCAAGCTCCTTGTAATCGACGGTGAGCTTCTCGATCGCCTTCTTCGATGCGGCCTGGTCCTCGGCGGACTGCTTTGCCAGGTCGGCGGACTTCTTAGTCAGCTCGGCGATCTTCTCGTCGGCCAGCGCCTTGTCCGCCTTGGCCTGCGCGGCCTCGGTCTGCGCGGTGCGGAGCTGGAGCATGGTGTCGCGCAGCGAGGCACGGAGCTTCGCATTCGCGGCGGCCTGCGGGTCCTCCGCCGCCTCCTGGCCGCGCGCGACGGCGAGCGGCAGCATGCAGGCGAGGAGCAGGATGGAGCGGGAAAGGGAGAGTGACATGTTAGAATTTGGCGTTGATGTCGAACTGGAGGACGTCGCTCTTCAGCGTGGGTCCGGCGATTTCCCCGGCGCTCATCCAGCGGGCGCCGACGCGGACGGAGGGCGAGAGCGCGTAATTCCCGCCGATGGTGAAGCCCTTCATGTTCGTGCCACCGCCGCCGAAGTCGGAGTCGGTGAAGCCGTCGATGACCGCGTCGGATTCCACATGGCGGTAGCCGATGAAGGTATTCCAGTCGCCGCGCTTGTCGAAGGACGGACTGCCCGCGATGAGATTCAGGAACCATGCCATGTCGCCGCCCTCGAAGGCACCGCTGCCACCGCCAGCACCGGCCGGGCCGCGGTTGTTCACGCCGTAGAGCGCGAGGCGGTTTTCATCGAAGGCCACGTTCTTGATGACCTCGCCCACGGCCGAGAGGCGGACGGGCTCGTAGCCGTCGTAGTCCAGGCGGCCGGTGAAGGTCACGTTCTTGAAGGGCGTCGCGAGGCCGAAGTACTGCCACTGGTTCGTGGTGCCGAAGCCATTGCTCGCATCCGGGATGATGACGCGCAGCGGCATGTAGGTATTGCCCTTCTGAGCGAAGGACGGGCGCGTCGCATCGCTGCTGCCCGCGTCGGAGGAAGTGAGCGGCGTGTAGGGCGAGGAGAACTCGCCCTCGGCTCCACTAAAGTCATAGTAGGCGACGCTGAACTTCGCATTCAGGTCGTCCTTGATCTTGAGGTCCACGCCGATCTGGCCGGCGAAGAGATACTTGTCCGTGCTCTCGAATTTCGCGGGCTGGTTCGACGCGAAATGGAAGTCCGTATTGAAGATCGGGAAGGCACCACCGGCACCGAAGACCTTCACGCCGTCCGCCACCTGGTGCGAGCCGCGCAGCGCGATGCCGTCCAGACCGATGTCGTCGTCCCACATCACCTCGGAGGCGAAGAAGGGATTCTCGAAGCGGCCGATGTCGATGTTCACGTCGGCATCGAGCTGCTTGCCGAAGTTGTAGGAGAGGAAGGCGCGGTCGAGCCAGAGCTGGTACTTCGAGAAATTGCCGCCCGAGGTGCCGAAGGACTGGTTCGTCGAGACGGGCGAGTTGCTGTCGCCGGTGGCCACGCGGAAGCCACCGCTGAAGCCGTCCTCGAGATCGAAGCCCGCGCCTGCACGGAAGCGGAAGCGGAAGCGCTGGCGATCCTCGTCCACATTGAGCTGCGGCGAGAACTGCGTGCCCGCGACATCGAAAGGCGAGCCCGTGTTGATCGCGTTGAAATTCGGGAAGGCACCCGTGTTGTCATTGCCATCGCCGAAGAAGGTTCCCTCGTAGCGGGTGCGGAGGTCGCCGAAGATCTCCCACTGTTCCTTCCACTCCGGCTTCGGATTCTTCGCGGACCACTCCTGCTCGCGGGCCTCGGCCGTGAGCTGGGCCTTGATCTCGGCCTGCATCTGCTGGCGCACCGGCTCCGGCACGTAGCTGACGCCCACGTCGCCCTCTTCCAACGGAGGCGCGGCGGCGTCGGCGATAGCAACCCGCATGGACTCGTCGCGGAGGCGCGCGGCCTGGGCATCCGCCTCGGCCATGGCGATGAGGTCATTCGCATCCTCCTGCGTGAGCATGCCGCGCTTCACGAGGCGGCTGATGAGATTGATGGTGACGTTTTGCGAGACGGAGCCTCCGGCCATCATCGCGGCGGGGCCGGTGGCGGCATCGGTCGCCGGGGCGTTTGCATCCGGCTCGGTCAGCGCGGGCAGGTCGGTGCCGGGTTCATCAGGCAGCGCGGCGGGGTCGGCTTCCTGGGCGTGCAGCAGTCCGGCCTGCAGCGAGAGGAGCGCAAGCAACGTGGAGAGACGGACGTGTGAGTCGTGGCGGAGCATTGGGATGAGAGAGAGGTCGGTCTTGTCGGGAGGGGACGGGCGGATGGGGTCAGTTCGCCTTGCGGCCGGAGAGCCGCATGTGGATCGGCATGGGCATGTCGGACGGGAGAGGCTCGGAGAACTGGAAGCCGATGAGGTCATTCCGGATCGCATCGTCCGCGGCGGAGCTGCCGGAGGAGCCGGTGAGCTTCACGCGGGTGACGCGACCGGTGGAGTCCACCCAGACAGCGACGCGGCCGTTGAAGGTGGCGGAGCGCGTCTTCGCGTTCCGCTGGAGTTCGGCGGTCAGCGAGCGGATGACCATGCGGGCAGCGCCGTCGTATTTCCCGGCGGGGATGCCGCGGCGGCCACCACCCGTGCCGGTGCCACCGCCGCCGCCCTTGCCACTCAGGCCGAAGCCATCGGGCGGGCCGTCGCCGGCGATGCCGGTGCCGAGCGGTGCGGGTTCATCGGCAGGAGCATCGGGCTCGGCGGGTGCCTCCTCCTGGATCTCCTCCTGGGCGATCATTTCCTCCTCCTTCGGCTGTTCCTCCGGCGGCGGCTCCTGCTTCGGTGGCGGCGGCGGGGGTGGTGGAGGAGGTGGCGGCGGGATATCGACGATGACGACGGAGGGGGCCTTCTTCTTCGGCTCCTCCTTCTTCCCGCACGAGGTGAGTGCGAGCGCGACCGCAGCCAGGCAGAGGCCTGCGGTGCCGGTGGTGATCCTGGTGAAAGAGGCCATGGCGGCGGTGAGTCGGGTGAGGATTACTTCGACGGCTCGGTGGCGAGGCCGATCTTCGTGATGCCCACGCGCCCGAGCACGTCGAGCACGTCCATCACGCCCTGGTACTGCGAACCGCGGTCACCGCGTACGACGACCGGGGTGTCCGGGGCGGAGGCCTTCACCGCGCTCAGCTTGCTCTCCAGCTCGGCGAGCGAGGAGATGGGCGTGGTGTTCAGGCGGATCTTCCCCTGGTTGTCGATGGTGATGGCCTGCATCTTCGGGCCGTCCATCTTCGGCGCGGCGGCCTTGCTCGCGCGCGGCAGGTCCACCTTCACCCCCTGCACGCCGGCAGTGGTCATGATGATGAAGATGAGCAGCAGCACGAGGTAGAGGTCCACCATCGGCGTGACGTTGATGTCATCGTAGCTCTTGTCGTCGGCAGAGGCCATGGCGTGACGTTCGAGGTGTTGTTAGGGATTACTCGATGACCTTCGACACCGGGCCGGAATTGTCCGAGCCCTGGTAGAACTCGGCCATCTTCGCGACGAACTCGTCGATGAAGACCTGCATCACCGCGATGGCGTTCTTGATGCGGCTGTTCAGGTAGCTGTAGATGAAAAGCGCGGGGATCGCGACGATGAGGCCGACCACGGTGGCGAGCAGAGCGGAGGCGATGCCGGGCGCGATGGAGTTCACGTTCACCTCGCCGCTCTTCGCGATGATGGCGAAGGTGATCATCACGCCGACCACGGTGCCGAGCAGGCCGACATACGGGCCGCCCGCGATGCTCATGGTGAGGTAAACGAGGCCACTGGTGAGACGGTGCGTCTCGTGGACGAGGCCGCCGTCGAGGCTGGCGCGGATCGCCTGGATGGAGCGGCCGGTGAGGCCCTTCCGGTGCGCGCGGTCCTGCTCGAGGCGATGGCGGATCTCGGTGGAGCCGATCTGGTAGATCTCGTAAAGCGGCGACTTGCGGATGAGCGCCTCGGTGGTCGGGTCGGCCTTGCCGCCCAAGCTCTTCACGCTGGTATTGCAGGAGTGGTCGAGCGCGGTGAGGTCGGAGGAAAGGGTCTTCCACAGGCGCATGAATTCCTTCGTGCCCTTGTCGATGGAGTTCAGGTAGGCGAACTTCTTGATGGCGACCGTCCAGCCCGCGATAATCATGAGCACGCAGACGCCGATGGCGATCCAGCCGTCGAACATCATGTTCTTCGCGATGTCGCCGAAGAGCATCACGTGCTCCAGCGCGCCGCCGTGGCCTTCCTCACCGGCACCGCCTTCACCCGTCTCCGACTGGCCGATGGCCACGAGACGCTGGGCGGCATCCGACGTGCCTTGGGATACGGCAGCCAGCTTGATCCAGCCCGCAGTGCGCGCGACCTTGTCGAAGCGGAGTTCATCGATCTCGCCCTGGAAGCTGGCGGCACCACCAATGGCGAGCGGGCTGTTCAGCGCGGGCAGCGCGACCTGCGCGAGCGAATACTCCGCTCCATTCACGTAGAGCTTCACCTGGCCGGCAGCGCTGACGATCGCGAGGTGCGACCACGTCTTCTCGGTGAGAGGCGCACCGGGCGTGCTGCGCGTGCCGCCGATCTCGACGACCGGGATGCCCTGGTCGAGCACCAGGCGGAAGGACTTGCCACCCTCGCTGCGCGAGAGGATCACGGCATTCGCGGCCAGCGCGGAGGGATTCACCCACAGCGAGACCGTGGCGGCCTGGCCTTCCGACCATGCGAGCGAGGGGCTGGCGGGGATGCTCACCGGCTCGCCGCTGCCGAGCAGGCGGAGGCCATTGCCGACGAGCGAGCCCTCCGCGGCCATGCCGGGGGTGGTGGCATTGTTCTCGTTCGAGGTAGAGTCGGCGGGATTGCCGGAAGCCTCGGCGAAGTGATAGATCGCGGCGGTGTCGGCGTCGTAGGTCTCGGTGGATGCGGCGGCGGCATCCGGCGCGGCATTCCCGTAGTAGAGATTCGCGACCGTCTGGCTGCCGGGGGAGACCTCGGGGAGCTTCACCCAGACGAATGCCTCGTTCATCAGCGAGTCATACTTCTCCACCTGGTGCGGATACACGGTCGCGCCGTCCTCGGAGACGAAGCGCATGTCCGCACCGCCCTCGGCTGCGGCGGTGAATTGGAAATTCCCCTCGTGCAGGCGCAGCAGGATATTCGCAGCACCGGTGGCATCGGGCAGCTTCGTGTCCGAGGCGGCGTCGATGGTGATCTTCTGGCGCTGCGTCCACGCGGGATTCCACCAGGAGCCGCCGCCTTCTTCAGCGGCGAGAAGCGGGGCTGCGGCGAGCAGGAAGGGGATGGAGAGAAGACGGAGGGTCATGGAGGAGATGCGGGCGTGTCGGAGAGAAGAAGGAGCGGGCGGGAGCGTCTGTTAGAAATCGCCCCACAGGCGGAAGGTGTACATCACGTCCTGCTCGCGGCCGGCAGGTCGGTCGAAGATGGGATAGGCGGCATCCAAGGATCCGTTGAGGTGGTCGAACAATCTCCCGCGCGTGCCGATGCCGACACTGCCGAGCTGCTCGCCGCTGTCCTGGCCGGGCAGCGCCTCGTGGATGCTGGTCACGCCGCCCTCGATGAAGGCATAGACGCGGAGGTCATCCTCATCGCCGTATTTCCAGCTCTCGGGGAGCAGGGACGGGCTGCGGAATTCGAAGGTGCCGAAGATCGCATTGTCCCCCACCACCTCGGACTCCAGGTAGCCGCGCACGGTGCCGAGACCGCCCGCGGAGAATTGCTCGGCATTCACCAGCGGCTCGTTCGACGCCTGGCCCTGGATCTTGGCGAACCACTGGTAGCCGTTCGTCAGGTCGCGCGTCTTCGAGATGTCGCCGCGGAAGTAGATGAAGCCGCCGGTCGCCTGGTAGCGCTTCGTCGCGTAGTCGTAGGCCGAGTCGCCCAGCCCGCGGAAGCCCCAGGTGAGACCGGCATTGATGTCGATGCGGTCCACCTTGTCCTTCGTCGCCGCGCCGCCCTGGATGGACGCGGTGTAGAGCGCGCTGAAGGGGTAGTAGGTGATGGGCGCTGGCAGCGAGACACCGGCGATGACCGTCTCGTCATCGTAGTTCTTGTAGTCGAAGCCGACGCTGAGCGAGTGGTAGAGATTCTTCGCGGGCGGCAGCGTCTTGATCGCGCGGAGGCCGATGATCTCGCCGCGGCCGAGCGAATTCGCACCGCCGAGCGTGGCCACGTCGCTATCCTGCTTCGTGCCCTGCAGCATGATCGCCCAGTCGGGGTGATCCAGCATGCGCGCCATGTAGTAGCCGGTGAAGACGCGCGCGTCATCGATGTCCTCGGGCGCGATCTGGAAGCTGAGGCCCGCGGAGTGGCCGAGCTGCCAGAGATTGTCGTAGGACAGCGAGCCATTCAGGCGGAGCTCGGAGGTGTCCGCGCTGTAGCGATTGTTCAGCTCGAGGCTGCCGTGGGCGGGCAGCTCGTCCTTCACCTCCAGGTCCACGTCCACGGTGCCGGGGACCACGCCGGGCTTCAGCGAGGGAGTAACGGTGCGGCCGGGTAGCTGGTTCATCGCCATCACCTCGTCGGTGAGGCGCGTGAAATCGAGCGGCTTGCCCTCCTGCATCGAGGGTGCCTGGCGGGTGAGAGCGGAGGGCGAGGTGAATTGGGCACCGCGCACGCGCAGGCGGCCGACGGGATTTTCCTCCACCTGCAGGGTGACGATGCCCTGGCGGATGCGCTGCTCGGGGATGAAGACGGAGACGGCCTTGTAGCCCTTTTCGTGATACGCCTTTTCCAGCGCCGCACGTGCCTGATCGACGTCCGATGGCAGGCGTCCCGGGCCGAGGTAGGGATACACCGCGCTCTGGACCTCGGCGGCGCTCAGGGTCTTCGACCCGCGCACGCGGTACTGGCGGATATACATCGGCCGCGGGACCGGGGCGGCTTCCGCGGCAGGGCCGGGAGAGCTGTTAGATGCCGCTGCCGGTGAATCCTGTGCCGCGGCGGGCAGGGTGGCGGCACCGAGCCACAGCCATCCGGCACCGAGGAATCGCGGGGCGAGGCGGAGGGATGAAGAAGAGGCGGGCACGGGCATGGATGGGGAGCCTTGCAAGCCCCGGCGATATGCCGCGCGGCCCATCCCCCCTCAACCCGCCTCAAGTGACGCTTCCGTCACGGTGGCGTCACACGATGCGTTACATTTCCGAATCATTCCGGGAACCATCGGAGCAACTGATTCGTCGTCAGCGAAATGGAAAACTGACGCTTTCGTGACAATGTGACAACGGGGGAACGCCGGAGTGTCATCTGCGCATACCCAGTCCAGCCGGAGTCATCACCGAAGTGGTCCGCACGCTCCGCGTGTGGTTCACCGTTCGGGGAACCCAGGGAGCGGCACATTTCTCTAACAACCACTCTCACCCTACCTTCAGTAGCCGGAGATCTCCGACCGCCTCAAGAACTGCCTCAAGCCGCACGCGGAGCGTGCGGACCACGATGGCACTGCCTCAATCCCCACCCCTTCCCTTCCCCGGCATGCGTGACAATGCCTTCTCCTCCGTCGCCTGCCCCTCGTCACCCTGCTCCTTCATCCAGGTGTCGAGGCGCTGCTTCAGATCGGCCGCCACGGGCTCCAGCGATTTCTCGCCGATGAGATTCTTCCGGCTCCACGGATCGGCATCGCAGTCGTAGAGTTCCTCTGCCGGGCGGTGCTGGAAGTCGTGGACCAGCTTCGCGGCGTGCTTGTCACCGGCCTCCCCCGCCTTCACCCAGCTCTGGAAGATCTTCCCGGGCGTGACCGCATTCTTGAAGGTGACCTCCGGCGTCAGATTCCGGATGTAACGGTAGCGCTCGCCGCGGATACTACGGATGCCGTAGTTCACGGGCCCGCGGATGATGCCCTTGGAGGTCTGCTGCGCGTAGGTGTGGTCGCGATGTTTCTCCGCCTGGCCGCGCAGCACCGGCAGGAAGGACTTCCCGTCCAGCCCCTCCGGCACTGGCAGGCCGGCGGCATCGAGGAAAGTCGGGACCACATCGGTGTATTCCACGATGGCGCGCGTGGTGCTGCCGGGCTTCACCTGACCGGGCCAACGGATGACGCAGGCGCTGTGCAGCCCGGCGTCGTAGCACGTCCACTTCGCGAAGGGCAGGTCGTAACCCTGCTCGCTGAGCACGATGACGAATGTATTCTGACGCAGGCCCTTTTCCTCCAACGCCGTGAGGATCTCTCCGACCTGTGAGTCGAAGTAGGTGATCTCCGCGAAGTACTTCGAGAGCCCGGTGCGGGTCTCCGGGGTGTCCGCCTGGATGGGACTGAGCTTGATCTTCCCCGGCGGATACTTACTGGCGTCGCCCTTGTTGTGCGGCGAATGCGGCTCCGTGGACGCGGCGATGAGCAGGAAGGGCTGCTTCTTCTCCCCGCACTCGGTGAAGAGCTGGCGGATGGCTGTTAGATCCGGGTTCTTCTTCACCGCCGAGTATTCGAAGGGGAAGACCGACTTCGGCTGGATGTGCGTCTTCCCGGAAAGATGCGTGCGATACCCGCCCGCCTGCAGGTAGTGGGCGATGCTCTTCACGTCGGGATAGGCCATCGTGTGGTTCGGCCACGCGCCGGACTTCACGGGGTGCAGCCCGGTGTAGAGATTGTGCCGCGTGGGCGAGCACGTCGGCGAACTCTGGAAGCAGCGCTCGAATTTCATCCCCTCCGCCGCGAGCTTCATCAGGTGCGGCGTCTTCGCCTGCCCGCCGTGGATCTCCAGGTCGCTCCACGTGCAGTCATCGGCGATGATGAGGACGAAGTTCGGCTTCTGCTGCGGCTTCGCTTCCGGCTCGGCGTGCAAGGTGGCGAGCGAGAAGACAAGCAGGATGCCCCGGATGAGGGCGATGGTGCGGGATGGTTTCATGGCAGTGCCAGGCTTGGATTGAAATTCAGGGAAAAGTGGCTGCGGCATCTTGCCGCAAGCCTTCATGTGCATCTGCAGGGCTTGCGGCCTGCTTCCACGGACTGGTGCAAGGCTTGCGGCAGGATGCCGCAGCCACGGTCTTATTCCTTCCCGGGGAAGTTCGGCTTCAGGTCCTGTGCAGCCTGGAATGCCTCCGGCGTATCGAGCACCGCACCGGGATCAAGCTGGTCCTTCAGATAGCGATCGAGCGCCGCCGAGAGCCGCGCCTTCACCGCCGCATGTGCCGGATCGTTCGCGAGGTTCTTGTGTTCGAAATTGTCCTGAGCGGTGTGATACAGCTCCTCCGCGGGACGATTGATGAAGCGCTCCACGAGGTGGAGGTGCTTCGGCTTCTCTGTGGAGGAAAAGACCCACGTGCCCCAGTACGGATTGTGCTCCGTGCGGCCCATCAGGTGCTTCTCGATGTAGATGCGCTCCGGGGTGAGATTCCGGATGTAACGCCACTCGCCATCGCTGATGGAGCGAATGGGATACGGCGGGCCTTCCGGATAGTTGTTGTGCATGCCCTCCACGTATTCACGGTGCGTGTCCTTCTCCCCGCGTAGCACCGCGGCGAAGCTGGTGCCGTCGAAGTCCTTTGGCTCGGGCTTGCCACCGGCGATCTCGATGAAGGTCGGCACCACGTCCGCGTACTGCACCAGCGCCGGGGTGCGACGACCGGCAGGCACCACGCCCGGCCAACGGGCCACGATGGAGGTGTGCAGGCCGAGGTCCCAATTCGTCCACTTGCAGCCGGGGAATTGCGCGCCCTGCTCGCTGGTGAAGAGGACCAGCGTGTCCTTCGCCTTGCCGGTCTTTTCCAGCATCTCCAGCAACTCGCCGACCTGGCCGTCCATGTAGGTGACCTCGGCAAGGTAGCGCGAGTAGCTCTGGCGCGTCAGCGGCGTGTCCGCGAGGTAGCCGGGCAGCTTCAGCGAGCGCGGCGGATACTGGGAAGCATCGCCCATCACCCAAGGTGCGTGCGGCTCGGTCAGGGCGACGACAAGGCAGAAGGGCTGCTTTTCATCGCGTGTGATGAATTTCCGCGAGCCCTCCAGATCGTGCGGCAGGGTGGGGTCGCGCACGCAGTTCTCGTCGAAGCCGGGGACTTCCTCGAAGGGGTAAACGCTGCGGGGCTTGATGTGCGTCTTTCCCGCGAGGCCGACGCGGTAGCCGAGATCGCCGAGATAGTGGGTGATGCTCTTCGTGCCCGGGCGACTCGTCGCTTGGTTCCAGGCGCAGCCATTCCGCAGCGGCAGGCGGCCGGTGTAGAGCTCGGAGCGGGAAGGCGCGCACATCGCCATGCCGAGGTAGGCGCGCTCGAAGACGGTGCCCTGCTTTGCGAAGGCATCGAGGTGCGGTGTCTTTGCGTTCTGTCCGCCGTGGAATGAGAGGTCGCTGTGCGTGCAGTCGTCCGCGATGATGACGAGGATATTCGGCTTCTCCGCCGAGCGCAGCAGCGGCGAGAGCATGACGGCCGCGATGAGGGTGATCCAGGGTTTCATGGAAGTGAGATGGAAGATCGTGGATGGACGATGGGAGATGGAAGATGGAAATCGGGCGCTCTGCGGTGGGCTTATACTGGGAGCGCGGAGCCACCGGCCCGCAGAAGCGATATGGCGGCGGTGGTGAAGGGTGGGGTGAAAGGAGGCTTGAGGGCGGTGTGGACCAAATCTTGTGGTGGATGTCTCACGGTGCTTCTGCGAGCCAGTGGCCCGCGCTCCCAGGGGGGGCGGCGAGGTGCTTCAGCTACTAGGGATATCGTGGATGACGTGACCGGCACTCCTGGGAGCGCCGGTCATCAGACCGGCTTGGATGGTGATTCGGTATTGTTGTTTACCCTTGGTCGGCGGGGCGGGTGGGACCTTGCCGGCGAGGAGCTCGGGCGGAATGAATTCCGCGTTCCCAGTGGTGGGCGATGCGGGCTTTTGCGATGTAGCAGCCGGTGAGGGACCACTCGGGCCGGTCTGATGACCGGCGCTCCCAGGAGAGGGCTGGCGCTCTTGAGGAGCCCTCCCCACCTGCACCCCACTCGTTCATTTCTTCTGCTCCTGTTGCTTCTTCTGTTGTTGTTGCTGCTGCTTTCTCTGCCCCGGCTTCTGCTTCGGATAGACGTGAGCCCTTGCCGCCCAGGTTTCCCATTGGGCAGACATCGCCGCGACCTTCTCCGGTTGCTGCTTCGCCAAGTCATTCAGTTCGGTGCCGTCCGCGGTGATGTGATACAGCTCCCACTTGTTCCGCTGGATGCCGCGCGGCATCGAGACGCCCTTGCCGACCAGCTTCCACTCGCCGTCACGGACGAAGGCATTGTTCTCATGCTCGATGAAGATCGGCCCCTTGCGGGCGAGCGACTTCCCATCGAATGCGGGCGTCAGCGGAATGCCATCCGCCGGGAGAATCGCGTGACCCTCGAATTCCTTAGGATACGTCGCGCCGGTCACGTCCACCACCGTGGCCATCAGGTCGATCAATTGCGCGGGCTCGCGATACCAATCGCGCCCCGCCTTGATGCGTGCGGGCCAGTGCGCGATGAATGGCGTATTCGCCCCGCCCTCGTGCGCGAAGTGCTTGTACTGCCGGTAGGGCGTCGCGGACGCATTCGCCCATGCCTTGCCATAGCTCGGGCTCGCCCAGTCCGTGCCCGGCTCGCGATCCTTCACCGGGTCGCCCTTGCCGATGATGGACATTTCCGCGCACGCGCCATTGTCGGAGAGGAACATGATCAGCGTGTTCTCATACGCGCCGTGCTTCTTCAGCGTGCCGATCAGGTCGCCGATCTTCTGGTCCACGCGGTCGATCATCCCGGCATACGCCGCCATGCGGTCCGCGGACTCCTTCTGCTTCGTCTCATCGAGCGAATCCCACGCCGGCACCTCGGGATCACGCGGGGACATCTTCCAGCCCGCGGGGATCAGGCCGGATGCCTGCTGCCGGGCGAAGCGTTGCTCGCGGAGCTTGTCCCAACCCATCGCATACTTCCCGCGATACTTCTCCAGCTCCTGGTCGTGCGCATGCAACGGCCAGTGCGGCGCGGTGAAGGCGAGATAGAGGAAGAAGGGCTTCTCCTTCTCCGCTCCCGCCTCGTGCTCGTCGATGAACTTCCGCGCATGATCGGCGAAGGCGTCGGTGGTGTAAAACGGGCGGTCCGTTGTGCTCTTCGGATTTCGGTCCGGCTCATTGCCATCGTACATGATGCGCGGGCCTACCGGGTGAAAATAGTGCGTGGCCCCGGCGAGGCAGCCGTAGTAGCGGTCGAATCCGCGCTGCAGCGGCCAATCGCCCTGGTCCTTCCCCGCGAGGTGCCACTTCCCGGTCATGAAGGTTGCGTAGCCCGCACTCTTCGCCACCTGCGCGAGCGTCACGCATGAGTCATTGATATTTCCCGCGTAGGATGGGGGCACCGAGTTGTCACCATTACTATTTTCGCCGGTCATGTGGCCGATACTCACCTCGTGCGGGTGCAGGCCGGTCATCAGCGTCGCACGCGTGGGGCAGCAGCGCGCGGAATTGTAGAACTGCGTGAAGCGCAGGCCGTCCTTCGCCAGCGCGTTCAGGTTCGGCGTGTCGATCTCCCCGCCCCAGGCGGGCAGATCGGAGTAGCCCATGTCATCCACCATGATGAGGACGACATTCGGCTTCTTCTCCGCCGCGTCTGATACGAGCGGGACGGAGAGCAGGCAGGAAAGCAGGAGTGCGGATTTCATGGGAAAAGGTTGGTTCGCAGGAAGTCAGGCCGTGGGTGTCTCAGGGGTTCTCGCCGTAGCTGGGGCGTCTCGCCCCAGTCCGTTGGAGGGGCGTCCCGCCCCTCTTCTTCAGGTATCTATCGGGAAACAATTGGAAGGTGCCTAATAAAACAGGAAGGGTGACGGAAACCGGAAAACAGGGGCGGGACGCCCCTGAAACGGACTGGGGCAAGATGCCCCAGCTACCTTTGGTAATTATGGCCAGCGCGGTTCCATCACTTGTTTCAGAATTTCTGTGCTTCATCCGGTCCCGGGGTTGCATACGCGGCGTCCTTCGCGCGCATCCACACGTCGCCGTCCTTCATGCGAATTTCCATGGGCACGATGGTCACGCCGCGCTGGTTGATCGTCTGCGCCGTCCCGGAGAGATCGCGCGTCTCGATGCCCTCGCGCGGCAGCGGCGGCACGTTGCCATTGAAGAACGCGGTGCACCACCACTTGCCATCGCGGGTCTGGAAGGGCGTGCCGTGACCGAGGAAGCGCCCCGCGAACTTCCGTTCGCCATAGGGTCCGGTGATCTTGTCCGCCGTGCAGTAGTAGAGATTGTACGATCCCTTCCGCCCCTGGTCCGTGGACCACGCGGTGCCGATGTGGGCATACTTGTCGCCCACCTTGATCATCGTCGCGCCCTCGTGGCCGATGCGGCTGATCGGCTGCCCCTTCGGCCCCGGGCGGCTGCCTGCGGGATCGATCCGCACCGGCTCCGCGGTGAAGCTCGCGAGATCCGCCGACAGCGGCGCGATCATCGTATTCTGCCACAGCATCCACCACGTGTCCCCGTCCTTGAAGAGCGAGGGATCATGCTTCTCGCCCAGCTTCCGCTTCATCGGATGCGTCCACGGGCCCTTCAGTTCAGCGCCACTTGTCAGGGAAAAATTCGCGCTCGCGGCGGGGCAATGCACCAGCGCCCAGCGGTCACCCATCCAGTGGAGTTCCGGTGCCCAGACGAACTTCCCCTTCCTCACCCGCACGCTGTCCTCGAGCGTGAAGGGCGTACCAAGATACTCCCACTCGACGAGGTCCTTGCTCTTCCACACGCGCACCGTCTTGCCCACGATGGAATTGTCGCCGAGGCCGACGTTGTAGGGATCGCTCTTCTCGCGCGGGTCATTCTCGTCCGGCGTCGTGCCCGTGAGATAGTAGTGATCATCCGGGCCGAGGGTGATGTAGGGATCTCGGATCCAGCCTTCCTTGATGTAGAGCGCCCGGTCGTGGCTCGCCAGCCCGGCCTCGATCTCCGCGCGCGGCATCGCGGGCAGGATCGGTGCGGCCTCCGGTGATGGAAAGATCTCGCCGGTGCTGCCCTCCTGCCGGGGCGCAGCGGCAGTAGTGCGCGTGCCATCGAGCAGTGCCGCCTCGCGATGGATCGCGGCGAGCGTCTCCGGAGTCAGCTTGCGCACCTTGCGATCGTAGGTGATGAGGCCGTTGATCTCGCCCTCCACGTCCGTCGTCTGCGTGTAGATCCCGGCGGCGACGCCCTTGGCCTTCAGGTCCGCCAGCGTGCGGATGGAGGTCTTGTAGCGCTCCAGCCATTCGTCCTTGTCCTTCGGCAGGCCGCCGTAGCCCCAGTTCCGCGCCTTCGGGTCCCACAGGTGACCCTCCACGGGGAAGCCGTGGCCGCCGAATTCACCCACCACCTTCACGTAGTCCTTGAAGCGTCTCGGCTGATTCAGCGGGAAGCCGGGGTGCGGATAGCGGTGTTCATCGACGATGTGGCCCACCGGCCAGAAATTCCCGCCGGACGCGATATTGATCTGCCGCGTCGTGTCGTACGGCACCACCCACTCGCCCACTTCCATCGTGCGATGCTGGCCCCATGCTTCATTGAAGGGCACCCACTGCACGATCGCCGGGTGGCTGTAGAGCAGGTCGATCATGCCCTTCAGCTCCTTCATGTAATGCGCGTGCGCGTCATCCGGCCACACGGCATCCACCGGCTTCGGCGCGAGGCGGGTCCACGGCGGACTGCTGGAGCCTTCCTTCTTCCGGCCCTGCCCGGTGCCCGAAGAAACCTGATCCTGCCACACGAGCATGCCGATCTTGTCGCAGTGCGTGTAGTAGCGCCGTGGCTCGACCTTGATGTGCTTGCGGATGGTATTGAATCCCGCCGCCTTCAGGAACTCGATGTCCGAGCGCATCGCCGCATCGGACGGCGGCGTCAGCAGACCATCCGGCCACCACCCCTGGTCCAGCGTGCCCCAGTGGAAGACCGGCTTGCCATTCAGCAGGAAGCGCAGGTGCCCGGCCTCGTCCCTCGCGATGGTCGTCTCGCGCAGGCCCACGTAGGACTTCACCGTGTCTTCGCCCGCGGTGATGGTGAGGTCGTAAAGCGTAGGCGACTCCGGCGACCACAGCCTGGGCTCCGGGATCGCGAGCGAGATCTTGTTGGATGGCCCGGTGGCGCGCGCGATTTCCTTTCCATCCAGCGTCGCGATCACCGTCGCCTCCACCGCCTCGCCGGAGGTGGTCAGGAAAATCTCCACCTTTCCGGAAATCGCCGGCGTGATCTTCGCCGCGGTGATGTGATTTGCCGCCACCTCCTCCAGCCACACCGTCTGCCAGATCCCGCTGACCGGTGTGTACCAGATTCCGCGCGGCTCCGTCACCTGCTTGCCGTGGAGTTGGTAGCCCGTGTCGGTGGCGTCGGTCACCTTCACCTCCAGCGTGTTCTTGCCCGCCTTCAGCGCGTCGGTGATGTCGAATGAGAATGGCAAATTGCCGCCCGTGTGCGTTCCCACTTCCTCGCCATTCACGCGCACGGTGGACTGGCAATCGACCGCCTCGAAATTCAGCACGACGCGCTTGCCGGGCGTTGTCGTGTGCTCGAAATCGCGGCGATACCAGATGGCGTCATTCGCGGTGATGCGTTTCTTGACGCCGGAGAGCGCCGACTCGATGGCGAAGGGCACCAGGATCTCGCCCGCCAGCGACTCCGGTGCGGGCGCGTCCTTCGGCGTGATGGCGTAGTTCCACAGGCCGTTCAGGTTCGTCCACTGCTCGCGGGCGAGTGCGGGCCGCGGGTATTCGCGCCAGGCGGACTCCGGGGTCAGCTTTTCGCCCCACTCGGTGAGCATCGACCCCGGCGCGGCCTGCCACGCGATGGCCGGGATGGGCACCGCGACGAGGGCGAGCAACAGCAGGGGCAAGGACTTCCGCAGGATCATGACCGGATAATTTCGCCACACGCGGAAGTGTGGCGTGCGAATTCTGACATTTTCCCACCACCCGGTGGGAAAATGTCGCTGGATTTCCCGGATCACCGGGTGAACCGGTGGAACCGGGCGAGAGATCCCCTCACCGTGCCATTTGCCATGAAAGCGACGACCCTGCTGCTGATCCTCGCGTCACTCATGGTGACCGTGGACGCGAAGCCCAACCGTGCCGCCCAGCGCAAGCGCGACATCGCCGAGCAAAAGCGCGAGCAGAAGGAACGCGAGGCACGGGAGAGGAAACGCGACGCCATCCAGGGCTTCCTCCGCGACCGCGACAAGAACAAGGACGGCTCGCTCAGCCGCGATGAATTCCTGACCGGCGAGCCCGACAAGGCGAGGGGCGAAAAGCGCTTCGACCGCTTCAACAAGAACGGCGACCGCGCGCTTTCGAAATCGGAGATCCAGGATTTGCTCGGACTTTGAGGAACACCCGCGCGTCCCGCGAAATCATTGATCGAACGGCCGACAACGCCGCAGCACGTTTCCTCATCATCTCATGAAATCGATCACAGCCATCATCGCCCTCTCGCTTGCCATCCTCGCACCCGCCGTGACCGCGGCACCAGAGACCGGAGCAGCGAAGAAAAAGCCGAACCCGCAGAAGGTCTTCAAGAAGAAGGACGGCGACAAGGACGGCCACCTCACCAAGGAAGAATTCCTCCGCGGCGCAAAGGACGCCACGAAGCGCGAGAAGCTCTTCAAGCGAAAGGACAAGGACAAGGACGGCAAGCTGACCCTCGAGGAATTCAAGGCCCAGCCGAAGGCAAAGGCCAAGGGAAAGGGGAAAGCCGAGGGAAAGACCTCGAAGTGATTCAAGGCGCCGCAGGCGGAGCGCTGGCTTTAGCCGGCGAGTATTGCCACGCCGGGCCGGGGTTACGAAGTATACTCGCCGGCTAAAGCCAGCGCTCCGCCTGCGCCAATCCTTGATCAAATCCAACTACGGCGTCTCCCGTAGTTCCCGAGAAAAGAAAGACCGGAGACCCCGAAAAAGGAAGCCCCGGTCTTTCACTCCACAAGAACCTCACCCGGCGCATCACGCGATCGCGCCGCCATCCACCGTGATGGTGGTGCCCGTGATCTGCTTCCCACCCGGTCCGGCGAGGAAGACCACCGCGGCGGCGATGTCCTCCGGCGTGCCGTATTGGCCCAGGGACATGGCGCTCTTCTGCGCCGCCGCGCCCTCGCCGTCCGCGGGATTCATGTCGGTGTCCGTCGAGCCCGGCTGCACCAGATTCACCGTCACGCCCTTCGGCCCCAGCTCACGGGAGAGACCCGCCGTCAGCGAGCGCAGCGCGGATTTCGTCGCGGAATACACCGTCACCCCGCTGAATGGGACGCGCTCGCCCAGGCCGCTGCCGATGCTGATGATGCGTCCGCCCTCGCCGAGGTGCGGGATGGCCGCCTGGCTCGCCAGGATCACGCCGCGCACATTCACGTTCAGCAGCGCGTCGATGTCTTCCAGTGAGATCTCCTCGAAGCTGCCCTGACGCGCGATGCCCGCGTTGTTCACCAGGATGTCCAGCCCGCCGAGGGCCGCCACCGTCTGGTCGATCGAGCCGCGCACCGCCTGCGGGTCCGCGCTGTTCGCCGCGAAGGCCACGGCCTTGCCACCCGCTGCCTCGATTTCCTTCACCACCTCCGCCGCCTTTTCCGCGGAGCGCTCGTAGGTGATCGCCACGCTCGCGCCTTCCGCCGCCAGCGCCTTCGCGATCGCCGCGCCGATGCCACGGCTCGCTCCCGTCACCAATGCCCGCTTGCCTGTCAATGAAGTGCTCATGATCTCTTGGTTGTGATTCTTATTTCTGTATCGTTCGACACAGAAGTCCTTATCCGCTTGCCGCCGGACGTCAACCGATTTATAGATTGATCGGCACAGAAATAGTGACATGAGCGAGAAATCCACCACCGGCACCCGCGGGCGACCCCGCTCCTTTGACCGCACCGCGGCACTGGAGGCGGCCACCCGCGTCTTCTGGCAGAAGGGATTCACCGCCGCCTCCATGACGGACCTGTGCGAGGCCATGGGCATCGGCTCGCCCAGCCTCTACGCCGCCTTTGGCAGCAAGGAGCAGCTCTACGCCGAGGCCATCCGACACTATGGCGAGCGTGGCATGCCGATGCTCACCGCCGCGCTGGAGTCCGGCCCCACCGCGCGTGATGGCATCGAGTCCTTCCTCCGCTGCTCCGCCCGATCCCTCGCCTGCCCGCAGGGCCCCGGCGGCTGCATGGTCGTCCTCTCCGCCGTCGCCAGCGAGGGTGTCACCGGTCTCGGCGAGATCGTCCTCAGCGAGCGGAAGAAATCGCAACAACTTCTCGAGGCGCGCCTCCAGCGCGGCATCAAGGAGGGCGACCTCCCCCGCGGCACGAACGTGAAAGCGCTCGCCCGCTTCTACGTCACCGTCCAGCAGGGCATGTCCATCCAGGCCCGCGACGGTGCCACGCCGAAGGACCTCGAAGCCATCGCCACCCTCGCCATGCAGGCCTGGCCCGGCTCCCCCTGAGTTCCCTCCCCCATACAGGTAACGCGACAAGCCCCCTCCCCTCCTCCATCGTCGCGGGATGCTAAATCCACTGCGCCTCATCCTCGCGTGCTGCACTTTCCTGACCGCGGCGGCTTGGGCGAAGCCGACGCTCTACATCATCGGCGACTCCACGGTGCGGAACCACACCGCGGGTCAGAAGGGCTGGGGCGATCCGCTGGTGGCGCACTTCGACCCCGCGGGAATCGAGGTGGTGAACCGGGCGATCGGTGGGCGCAGCAGTCGCACGTTTCTAACAGAAGGCCGCTGGGACGCGGTGATGGCGAACCTCCGCGCAGGCGATTTCGTCCTCATGCAATTCGGCCACAATGACGGCGGGCCGATCAATGACGACCGCTGCCGGGCCTCGCTCAAGGGAACCGGCGACGAGACCGAAGACATCATCCGCAAGACCGATGGCAAGCCGGAGACCGTCCGCAGCTACGGCTGGTATCTCCGGAAATACATCGCCGACACGAAGGAGAAGGGCGCGACACCCATCGTGCTCTCGCCGATCCCGCGGAATATCTGGAAGGGCGGCAGCATCACCCGCGATACCGATGGCTACAGTCTGTGGGCAAGACAGTCCGCGGAGAAGGAAGGCGCGACATTCATCGACTTCCACTCGCTTCTCGCCGACCGCTACCAGCCGCTCGGCAAGGAAAGGACGACCGCGATCTTCGCCCCGGGAGACCACACGCATCCGGCTCCCGCGGGCGCGGAGCTGAACGCCTCCGTGCTGGCAAATGCGCTGCTCAAGACCGATCTCGCGGACCATCTGCTCGCCACCGGCCTCTGGATGCCGCGCATCTTCGGCGATGGCATGGTGCTCCAGCGCGACAAGGCGAATCCGCTGTGGGGGAAGACCGCGCCGGACACCCTCGTCGTCGCCAGCATCGACGGGGACAATGTCAGCACGAAGTCCGATGAGGACGGGAACTTCCGCATCGACCTGCCACCGCTGCCCGCGGGCGGGCCGCATGTGCTGAAGGTGACGGGTGCGGGTGAGCGGACTTTCAAGGACGTGCTGGTCGGCGAGGTGTGGCTCTGCTCCGGCCAGTCGAACATGGACTTCACGCTCGCGAAAACAGCAAAGCGTTATTTCGCCGGCGTGACGGATTGGGAGCGCGAGGTGGCCGCTGCGGATCACCCGCGGATCCGCGAGTTCAAGGCCGAGTGGACGATGCGCGAGGACCCGCAGCCCGAGATCGAGGGCACATGGACCGCATGCACGCCGCAGACCGCGGGTGACTTCTCGGCCGTCGCCTACTTCTTCGCCCGCGAGCTCCAGAAGGAACTCGGCGTGCCCGTCGGCCTCATCACCTGCGCCTACGGGGCCAGCACTGCGGAGGCATGGATCAGCAGCGACAAGCTCGCGGGGGAGCCCGCGCTCAAGCCCCTGCGCGATGCCTTCCGGACGAAGTTCATCGCCTACCGCGATGATCCGGCGTCCTTCGAGAAATACGGCAACGCCATGACCCGGTGGCTCGCCTCCGATCGCAAGGGCCGCGCCCCTGCCCACCCCGACCCGCTCCGCGACCAACACAATCCCGCCGTGCTCTTCAATGGCATGATCGCACCCGTCATCCCCTACGGCATCCGCGGCGTCATCTGGTACCAGGGCGAGTCGAACGGGGGCACGCGCCAACTCTACCCCGCGCTCCAGCGAGCGCTCGTCACGGACTGGCGCACGCGCTGGGGCCTGGGCGATTTCCCCTTCCTGTATGTCCAGCTAGCCTCGCACAAGGCGGTGAAGGACCAGCCCGCGGACAGCAGCCTGGCCACCATGCGCGAGGCGCAGGCATCCACGCTCGCCCTGCCCCACACCGGCATGGCCGTCACCCTGGACATCGGTGATGAGAAGGACGTCCACCCGCGGAACAAGCAGGACGTCGGACTGCGTCTCGCGCGACTCGCGATGTACGATGCCTATGGTAGGAAGGATGTCATCCATTCCGGCCCCGTCTTCAGGATGTCGGAGATCGAGGACGGGCGCGTGGTCCTCCACTTCGACCACATCGCGGACGGGCTTGTGGCAAAGGACGGCGCGCTGAGGCACTTCGCCATCGCGGGCGACGACCGCAAGTTCGTCTGGGCCGATGCCGAGATCGAGGACGGCGACAAGGTCATCGTGTCCAGCCCCGAAGTCCCGCGCCCCGCCTACGTCCGCTACGCCTGGGCGGACAATCCTTCCTCCGCGAATCTCCGGAACTCCGCCGGCCTGCCCGCCGCGCCCTTCCGCACGGACCCGTGACGGGGTGACATGACTTCCAGCTTTCCTCTGGGCGTGAAACCGCCCAGAGGTAGGACCGATGAAGCCCGGAACCATCCTGACAGGAACCGCCGTCTTCCTTTCCGCGATCCTTCAACTGCGGGCTGATGAAGCACGAATGATCACCCCCGGCAGCAGCTACGCGTCCGCCGCCGAGACCTTGGCCATGCACGGCGCGGCAGGCGAAGAGCGGCATTATTCCACCCGCGAGAATCCCGATCTCGAAACACGATATCACCCGTTGAGGAAAGGCCTGGACCTCGTCGCGACCATGGAAAAGAGCACTGGAAAGATCAGCTACCTGCGACTCATGACCACTCCCGCCCATCGCCCGGTGAAGGGCCTGGAAGTTTCCATCCCTGTGACTTCATTCGCTTTCTCCGCCGATGGATCAATGCAGGTGTCCATTCCTCCCGAATCCGGAGACCGGGATACCATTCCCGCAGCGGAAGCCCCGCTCCCCGTGAATGTCTTCAAGCGCCTGCAAGCCAGTGAGAAGCAGACCGTGGTGGTGTATGGCACCAGTCTCTCGATCAATGGCGCGTGGGCGAAGGCGCTGCGCGAATACTTCGACAAGGAATTCCCCGGCCAGGTCACCTTCGCGAATGCCGCGCAGGCGGGCATGCACTCGAACTGGGGCGTGGCCAATCTCCAGAAACGCGTGCTGGACCGGAAGCCCGACCTCGTTTTCATCGAATTCTCCGCCAATGACGCCGCGACCAAGCACAAGATCTCCCGCGAGAAATCCCGGGCAAATCTCGACGCGATGGTGAAGTCCCTGCGCGGGCAGAATCCGCAGGTGGACATCGTCCTCCAAACCATGAATCCCGCTTGGGACTCGCCATCGAATCCGGCGAAGAAATACGCCACCGACCGGCCCGAGCTGGAGTCCTACTACGATGTCTATCGTAGCTACGCGAAAGAAAACGGCCTCCCCCTTGCCGACCACTTCCCGGCCTGGGCGAAGATGATGAAGGACGACCGCGAGCGCTTCGAAAAGTCCGTGGCCGATGGCATCCACCCGCAGGCCGAGCCGAGCCTCGCCGTCACGTGGCCGACCGTCCACGCACTGCTGGAGCAAGCCCGCGCAAAGGCAAAGGCGGAAGATAAATGACAAGCCTCCTTCCCATTCACATGAAGCTCCCGCTCCTTATCTTCTCGCTCCTCACCGGCGCGATGTCCGCCCAGGATCTCCCGGTCCTGAAATCCGCGCGCGTCACGCTCGACCTCTGGCCGGAGGGAAAAATGCCGGGCCGCGCGACGCAGGAAGCGCAGGCGCTTCACTCGCCCGAGCGCATGGATGCGGTGCGCGTGACGAACGTGAGCCGCCCCACGCTGAGCTTTTACCCCGCGGAGGGGAAGGACGCGCCCGCGATGATCGTCTGCCCCGGTGGCGGCTACACCTGGCTCACCATGGACAAGGAGGGCACGGAGATCGCCACGTGGCTGAACAAGCACGGCATCTCCGCCTTCATCCTGAAGTATCGCGCACCGGGTAATCGCGACGGCGCGCTGCAGGATCTCCAGCGCGCCCTCAGCCTCGTCCGTTCGCGCGGCGCGGAGTGGTCCGTGGATCCGCAGTGCCTCGGCGTCATTGGTTTCTCCGCGGGCGGCCACCTCTCCGCCCGCGCCAGCAATCGCTTCGGGCAGCGTGCCTATGCAGCCGTCGATGACATCGACAAGCAGGCCTGCCGTCCCGACTTCGCCATCCTCGTGTATCCCGCGTATCTCGATGATGGGAAAGGCGGGCTTTCCCCGAGCCTCGACGTGCAGGCGGATGTCCCGCCCACGCTGATCGTCCACAGTGAGGACGACCCCGGCTTCGTCCGCGGCAGCAAGATCTACGATGCCGCGCTCACCGCGGCGAAGCGCCCGCACAAATTCCTACTCTACCCCACCGGCGGCCACGGCTACGGCCTCCGCAGCGACCGCGACGCAAAGGCCTGGCCCGACGCCGCCCTCACCTGGCTCCGGTCTTTATAGCGATTCGTAGCGAAGGGACTGCGTCCCTTCGGCAGGGCGAGGCCACGCACCCCCATCGCCCCTCCGCCCGAAATTTCAGCCCTCTCCCAACCCCACCCCACAGGAAACACCCGCATCACCCATCGCCCCGGATCGCAAGAGCCCCGCCACTAACAGCTCCCCCCGCCCGGAAAGTTGGATGAATGCCCGCTGGCCCGTCGCTTCTCCCATCGACAAGCCACCCGAACCTTCTAGTTTCCGATCCCGTATGCGCCCGTCCCTCTTGCTCCTCGCCCTGTCCACCATCCTCGCCACCGCCCAGGAACGACCGCCCGGCCCGCCGCCTGAGGCAAAGCCCGAGGCACCGAAGGAGCAGAAAAAGCCCGCCGAGCCGGTGATCCGCGACGGCTCCGTCACCATCGACGGCAAGAAGATCGACTACCAGGTCACCACCGCGAAGCTGGTGCTGGAAAAGGACGACGGCTCACCGCGCGCCTCCGTCTTCCACGTGAGCTACGTGAAAAAGGACGTCGCCGACGTCTCGAAGCGCCCCGTGCTTTTCGCCTTCAATGGCGGCCCCGGCTCCTCCGCCGTGTGGCTCCACCTCGGTACCCTGGGACCGAAGCGCGTGGACCTGCCCGGCGATGGCACCGAGGCTCCCGTGCCGCCCGCGCGCCTCGTCTCGAATGAATTTTCCATCCTCGATGTGGCGGACCTCGTCTTCGTCGATCCCGTCACCACCGGCTACAGCCGCGTGGAAAAGGACGGCAGGCCGGAGGAATTCCACGGTGTGGACGGCGATGTCGAGTCGCTCAGCGACTTCATCCGCCGCTGGGTCACGGAGCACCAGCGCTGGTCCTCGCCGAAGTATCTGCTCGGCGAGTCCTACGGCGGCATCCGCGTCGCCGGGCTGTCCGCTCACCTGCAGTCGCGCTACGGCATGTCGCTGAATGGCGTGGTGCTGCTGTCCTCGCTGCTGGATTTCCGCACGCTCTCCTCCGGCCAGGGCGACGACCTTTCCTATCAGGTCTTCCTCCCGCTCTTCACCTCCGTCGCGCACTATCACGGCAAGCTGAAGGGCGACCGCGATGCGCTGGTGAAGGAGGCCCGCGAATTCGCGAAGGGCGAGTACGCCATGGCGCTGCTCGCCGGGAATACCCTCGCGCCGGAGAAGCGCCAGGCCATCGCCGACAAGCTCTCCGCGCTCACCACGCTCCCCGCGGAGATGTTCCTGCAGGCAAACCTGCGCATCGACCCCACCCGCTTCCGCGGCGAGCTGCTGCGAAAGGAAGGCAAGGTCCTCGGCCGCTTCGACGCCCGCGTCGCCTGGCCGACCACCGATGCCTCGTCGGACATGCCGGAGTATGATCCCTCCTTCTCCCTCGCGCTCGGCGCCTACTCCACTACCATGCTCTCCTACCTCGGCAGCGACCTCGGCTGGAAGGAAGAGTCGCCCTACGAGATCCTCACCTCGAAGGTCCACCCGTGGAAGATGGGCAGCGGCAATGGCCACGTGAACATGAGCAACCGCCTGGCCATGGCCATGCGGGACAATCCCCACCTCCGCATCCTCGTCATGGGCGGCATGGCCGACCTCGCCACCCCGCCGGATGGCATCCTCTACTCCGTCTCCCACCTGCTGGACCTGCCGGAAGCCGCGAAGAAGAACATCAGCTACACCCAGTATGAGGCGGGCCACATGTTCTACCTGAATCCGCCCGACCTCGCGAAGGGCCGCAAGGACCTCGTGGACTTCATCAACGCCGGCCAGAAGTAATCCCACCCGGCAAGTCTCCCTCTCTGATCTCAAAAGGCCGCCCCATCCCGGGCGGCCTTTTTCTTCCCCTACTGGGAGCGCCGGTCATCAAACCGGCCCGCCTCACCCCGCGTGCCGCGCGACCCCCAAAATGCCCCAACACGTCTCCGTGCAAAGCCCGCCTCGCCCACCCCTGGGAACGCGGAATTCATTCCGCCCGAGTCACCCTGACTGCCGCTTTTTTCAACCACTGATGAACACGGATAGACACAGATGAAGAGGGGATGGGGAGGCGAGAGGCCCAAGCATGAATGGAAGCGGGGGCACCGGCTTCGGCACCTGCGAATGATACTCGCCGGCTAAAGCCAGCGCTCCGCCTGCGGCACCCTTCCCATCTCCCATCTCCCATCTCCCATCTCCCATCTCCCATCCACCATCTCCCATCCACCATCTCCCATCCACCATCCACCATCCACCATCCACCATCCACCATCCACCATCCCCCTCCCCGCGAATCCCCCTTGTTTCCCCGCGGGATGAGCCTCATTCATCTCCAGCCGTCATATTTCGCACGCATCGGTTTCATCACACCACCCTCCTTGGCAAGGCTCCGGCTTTGCCACCTCCCGTCTCACGAAAGTCAGTCACGATGAAAATCCACCTCACCACCTCCCCTTTGCTGGCACTCGCCGCCACCACTGTCATCGCCCGGGCAGGCACGCCCACCCCATCGCCCGAGATCGCCGCGGCGAAGGACGCGCCATGGGTCACGCCCATCATCGACATCCGCGCGCGCTATGAATTCGCCGACGTGGACGGGCTCGATCCCTCGCACGCGCTCACCATCCGCGAACGCATCGGGCTGAAGACAAAGGCGTGGCACGGCTTTTCCGCGCTCGTCGAGGGAGAGTTCACGCAGGCCGTCATCGATGACTACTACGGCGGTGCTCCCGGCGTGGACCCGGATGACGTGCGGAATTCCTTCATCAACGATCCCGAGAATGCCGAGTTGAACCAGGCCTACCTGCAGTACACCGGCTTTGACACCACGGTGAAGCTCGGCCGCCAGCGCATCATCTACGACAATGCGGCCTTCGTCGGCAATGTCGGCTGGCGTCAGAACGAGCAGACCTACGACGCCATCTCGCTCTCTAACAGCTCCATCCCCGGCCTCACGCTGAACTACACCTTCATCGACCAGGTGAACCGCGTCTTCGGCGAGGACGCTACCGGCATCTTCGAGAATGCACCCGGCGAGATCCACCTCTTCAATGCCTCCTACACTGGCATCAAGGGCCTCACCCTCGGCGGCTACATCTACGACATGAGCTTCGACGACGGCGTCACCGTCGGCTGGGACAACCAGACCTACGGCCTGAGCGCCAAGGGAGCGGTGGCCGGTCTCACCCTCTACGGCGAGCTCGCGTATCAGGACGAGGCGGGCCCGCTGAACAATGAGGAAGGCCTCTATGCCCACTTCACTGTCACGAAGAACTTCGGCGACCAGGTCCTCCTCCTCGGCGTGGAGCACATGGACGCCGGCGTGCAGACGCCGCTCTGCACCGTCCACGCCTTCAATGGCTATGCCGACGCCACCGATGCTCGCCGCATCAATGGTACCCACGGCGGCCTCACCGATACCTACGCCAGCTACATGATCCCCATCTTCTGGGGCATCAAGTGGACGAATGTCGCCCACATCTTCGGCGACAATGCCATCAGCAACGACCTCGGTTTCGGATTCGACTCCGTGCTCGCGAAGAAGTTCGACGACCACTTCACCGCCCTCGGCAAGCTCGGCTACTTCGACACCAGTGACGCGCTCTACAAGTCCACCACGCGCGTGAGCGTCGAGCTGAGCTATACCTTCTGAAGCTCGGCTCGCCCCACCTTCATCGATCACGACGCCGCGGGACCACGAACCCGCGGCGTTTTTCTTTTCTGTTAGAAAAGCGGCTTCACGCGATCTATTCCCACCAGTCCACGATCCAATTCGTGATGAGCCGCGCCAGGGCGAGCAGCGCGACAATCACGATCACGGTGAGCACCGCGGCTCCAGCACCTTGCAGCATGGCGCCGGGAAACTACGGCGGGCGCGCGTGCTTTCAATGCCGATCCGCAGGGCATGCGATGTTTTGCCACGCGGGGCCATGTGCACGGGACGCCGGGGCAAATTGCGCCGGGGCTACAGGATAAAGCACGGCAATAGCGTGCACAGTCCCTTGGCATGCAGGTTGCGATGACATCGGCATCAGATCAAAGGAGCAACCCGCTCCTTTGTCGTCGAACCCATGAACCAACCTCTTACTGCCATGAAACACGAAGATGTCATCGAAGCGGAAGTCGTCGCGGAGAAGCCCGAGCTCGACCTGAATCCCGATCCGATCACCGGTGAACCCGGCAGCCATCCCGTCGGCGTGGGCGTTGGCACCACGGGTGGCGCGCTCGCCGGAGCCGCATTGGGTGCCGTGGCAGGTCCCGTGGGTGCGGCGGTCGGAGCAGCAGTCGGTGGACTCGCCGGAGCCGTTGCGGGCAAGGCGATCGCGGAGAATATCGACCCCACGGTCGAGGATGCGCATTGGCGCGAGCACCACGCTTCCCAGCCATGGGCGGATCCCGAGTTGGGATACGAGGACTATCAGCCCGCCTACCGCATGGGCTGGGAACACGTCCCCGGGGTGAGAAAGATCCCCTTCCACGAGGTCGAGCCCGAACTTGAGAAGGAGTGGGAGGCAAACAAGGGAGCATCGCGCCTGACGTGGAACCGCGCCCGCCAAGCCACCCGCGCGAGCTGGGAGCGTGTGGAGGGGAGCTTGCATTGAGTTAGGGGGAAGCCTGGCCGCGGCGTGCATAGCGTTCCAGCCGGGCTTCGTTCTTCAGGCCCGAAGGTATCGCGGCCTTTCAGGCCGCCGTGATCACACGGCGCATTTCCCGGGCCGTTGGCCCGGGCTGAGGGATGGCCGGGCCTTCGGCCCTAAAATCCCGGTCCTCTTGCCTTAAAATCCCGGTCCTCTTTCGCCTCTTTCTTCAGGGCCAACGGCCCGTTCATTCCTCAGCCCCGGGCATCGCCCGGGGTTTGCTGATCGCAGAGGTCGGCGGCCTGAAGGGACGCGATATTAGACACGCCGGTCTATCGGGAAAATGCCACCCGTGATCCGCGCGGGACGCCTTCATGCTGGGCATTCACTTTGTCGTCTTTCGGTTGAGACCCGCTGACAGATATCGCGGCCCTTCAGGCCGCCGTTACGGGCCCACACGTTCCCGGGCCGTTGGCCCGGGCTGAGGGATGACCGGGCCTTTGGCCCTGAGATCCCGAAGACGCATTCCTTTACCCGTACGCGGCCATGGAGACACCTGTATTCCCTTCCCACACACACCTACGGGGATACCCGCATTCCCTCACTCGCCGGGGAATAACCCGGGACCGCCATGCTCTTAGGGGCGCAATGATCCACACCCGCGCCTCTTCTATGGAGACCCTGGTTGCCAACCGCACGCACCGGGCTCCCTTCCGTGTCGGCGTGGCAGCGTGAATCACATCCACCGACTCTCCTCCGCATGCTACGTATCCAACCCGGTCACGCGCTGCTCTACGCGGCGAGCCTCGGACTCCTCGTCTTCGGCAATCGCGACCTGTGGGAAAAAATCCGCGAGGAGAAGCGCACGAAGGAAGCCACGCGCAAACAAGCGGAAGAAGCACGCATCGCCTCCAGCGAGCCCTTCGAAACCCAGGTGCTGGTCCGCAATCCCGCCACCGGGGATCTGCGAAATCCCCACACCTACTTCCGCACCATGCACGTCGGCCGCGTGAATTTCAAAGCGCTCCGGCCGGCACGCACCTCGGGCACGGAAACGAACGACGACGAAAATGCCTCTGATACTTTCTGACGACTCCACGGCGTCGGCAGCGGAGACAAAGGCCACGACCTATCGCTTCCAGACGCGCCGCATCTTCCACTGCCAGGTGAAGGTGAAGCTGCCCGCCCATCACGGCGAGGCGTTGCTCGACCGATGCTTCGAAGTGCTGGAGCGCATCGACGCGCGATACAATTCCCACCAGCCCGGCTCGCTTTTCAGCCGCATCAATCGCCACGCGGGCGAGTGGGTCGAGGTGGACGAGACCTGCGTGAAGATGATCCGCACGCTCGGCGAGATCTCCTCACTCACCCATGGCAGTTACGACATCACCTGCATGCCGCTGATCCGCCTGTGGGGCTTCTACCGCACCGCCGGGCACGCTATTCCCGATGCCGCCGCGTTGCATGAAACCCTGCGACGCGTGGACCACCGCCGGATCGAAATCGACGGCCATCGTGTGAAGATCGCACGTGGCCAAGAGATCATCACCGGCTCTTTCCTGAAAGCTCACGCGGTGGATGAAGTCGTTAGATTCCTGAAAGCCGAGGGCGTCACCGACGCGATCATCAATGCCGGCGGCAGCACCATCATGGCGCTGAATGACGAGCGCCACGCGACGTGGAAGGTGAACCTCCCGCATCCCGATCTCCCGGGCATCTTCCAAGGACGCATCGCCATCGCGAACGAATGCTTCAGCCTCTCCGCCCGCGCTCACAACAAGCTCGTCATCGGCGGGAAGAGCTACGGGCACATCCTCGACTCCCGCACCGGCCATCCCTCCGCGACCGTGCAGGTGGGCGTGCGCACGCGCGATGCCTTCCTCGGCGACGCGCTGTCCACCGCGCTCTTCTCCGTGCGTGATGACGAGTTGGCGGGAGTCGCACGAGCCGTGGGCGAGCGCTTCGATTTCGAATACTTCCACCTGTCGGATCACGGACACCGCACCACGAGCCGCGCATGCTTCTGATCCCTTCACTGAAAAAGCGCACGAAGCATCACGGGATCGCCGTGATCGCGGATCCGCCGGAGTTTCACCTGCCGCTCGGCAGCTACCGTGGGACATTGACCCCGGTGGTGAAGGCGGGCGATGCGGTGAAGAAGTACCAACTCGTCGCCGAGAGCACGGGAGTCTTCGCCGCCCGGCTGCACGCACCTGCATCCGGCATCATCACGGGCGTCCGCACCATCGCCGGGCAGGAAGTACTATGCCTGCAGAATGACTTCCGCGAGGATGAAGCCGAGCCATCGCGGCAGGCCGCACCCGGCACACTCGCGCCCGACGATTTCCTCCAGGCACTGCTGGATCACGGCATCGAGGGCGCGGGAGGCGCACGCTTTCCCGCCGCCCTGAAGTATCGTACCGGCGGCAGCGCGATCTCCACGGTCATCCTGAATGGCGTCGAGTGCGAGCCCTACCTCAGCGCGGACTACGCCGTGATGAAAGAGGAAGCGGAGCCGCTGCTGGAGGCCGCGCAGGTCATCCGCAACGTCACCGGCGCGGCGCGGTTGGTCATCGCGATCGAGCGGCAGAACAAGGACCTGAAGCGCCCGCTGCTGAAAACGGCCGCGCGCCTCGGCGTGCCGCTGGAAGTCCACATCGTGCCGGACACCTACCCGCAGGGCGGCGAGCTGCAGCTCATCCGCTCCGTCACCGGGCTGGAGCTGAGGAAGGGCAGCATCCCCGCCGCGCACGGCGTGCTGGTCAGCAATGTCGGCACCGTGCGCGCGATCCACCGCGCCCTCCACGAGGGCCGCCCCTACATCGGCCGCGTCATCACCGTGTCCGGCGAGGGCAGCCCGCGGACGGGGAATTTCCACGTCAAGATCGGCACCCCGGTCGGCCACATCCTGCGCGAGACCGGCAGCGGCTGGGACCCGGAGGCGCAGCGCATCATCCTCGGCGGCGGCATGATGGGCGTGGAACTGGAGTCGCCGGACACGCCCGTCCACAAGGGCGCAGGCGGCCTGCTGGTGCTGCGCAGGAAGCCGCTGGCCGCCTACAATTGCATCCAGTGCGGGCTGTGCGTGGACGTCTGTCCGCAGCGGCTGATGCCCGTGGAATTCGCCCGCGCGCAGTCAAGGGGCGACACGCACGCCATGACCGGCCTGCACCTGCCCGACTGCATCGAGTGCGGCGCCTGCGAATACGCCTGCCCGAGCGACGTGCCGCTCATGGAAAGCATCCACGCGGGGAAGGCGGCCCTGCGCGATCTCACACGCGCCTAGTACTAGATGAGCCGTAGCCGCAGCCCCCACCTGAAGCCCCGCTTTCACACCGTGCAGGTGGTGATGCTGGACGTCATACTGGCATTGCTCCCGCTGCTGGCCGCCGCGTGGTGGGCCTACGGCAGCGTGGTCCTCTGGCAGGTAGGCACCGCCATCGCCGCGGCCTGGGTGACGGAGCTGCTTTTCTCCACGCTGCTGCTGCGCCGCCCCGCGAGCATCCTGGACGGGTCCGCGGTCATCACGTCGCTGCTGCTGGTCTTCACGCTCTCGCCTGCGACGCCCCTGCCCGTGGTGGCATTCGGCTCTGCCGCGGCCATCCTGTTTGGCAAGCTGGTCTTCGGCGGACTGGGGAAGAATGTCTTCAATCCCGCGCTCGTGGGCCGGGAGTTCATGTCGGTCTTCTTCGCCTCCGTGATGACCTCGCCGGACATCTGGAAGACGGCGGACCTGGTGCAGCGCTCGACGCGCGATCTCTTCCCGCACATCGAGCCCTCGGGCGTCGATGGCTACCTCGCCTCGCTCGTCTTCAGGCCCGGCGGCGCCGTCGGCGAATGCTCGCTCGCGTGCATCGCGCTGGGCGGCCTCTACCTGCTGCTGCGGCACCGCATCTCGTGGCACATCCCGCTCGCGCTGCTCGGCACCTTCATGGCGCTGGTGTGGCTGGGCGACATGAGTGCTCCGGAGAATGCCATCCGCTACTCCATGGCGGGCATCCTCCTCGGCACCATCTTCATGGCCACGGACATGCCCTCCAGCCCCACCACTCCGGCGGGCAAGGCCTACTACGGCGCGATGATGGGCGGCGCGATGTTCGTCATGGTCAAGGGCGGCATCCGCCACGAGTATGTCTCCTTCGCCATCCTCACGCTGAATGCCTTCGCCCGTCCGATCAGCCTCGCCTTCCGCCCGCGCACCTGGGGCGAGCCGGCGGACTGGCGGGCACGGGCCGCGGAGATCCTTCCGCTGACGGGGATGATCGCGCTCGCCGTGCTGGCCGTCATCACCATGGACCGCATGGGCATGATCCCGTGGCTGGTCTGCGGCTACATCCTCTACACGGCCTGCCATTTCCGCCTGATCGCGGGGAAGCAGGTCGGGAACCCCGTTTGAACGAAAGACACCAGGATTTATGAACCGGAGAAAAATGCTGCTGATGGGAGCCGCCGTGCCCGCCCTGGCCGGATGCGAGAAACGTCAGCCGGAAAAGGTCACCTACGAGGGATCTAGTAGGGACGCCATCATCGACAACATGATGACGCGCCGCTCCATCCGGAAATACACCACCGAGCAGGTCAGCCAGGAGCAGCTCGACGTGATCATGCGCTGCGCCATCTACGCCCCGAGCGCGCTGAACAAGCAGCCGTGGGAAATGCGAGTGGTGCAGAATCCGGACATCCTGGCGGAGGTGAACAAGCGCTTCCTGAGATTCGCCCAAGGGAAGGAATTCCAGGGCAGCGCCGCGCGATACCGCGAGCCCGGCTTCAGCATCTTCCACAGCGCCCCCACGCTCATCGTCATCGCCGGGGACAAGGACATCCCGACCGCGACGCTCGATATCGGCATCACCCTGCAGAATATCCTGCTCTCCGCCGCCGCCCTCGGCCTCGGCACCTGCCCGCTGGGCTCGCTGGTCCCCATCCTGAACCTGCCGGAAAATGCCGACCTGCTGAAGCTGATGAATATCCCCACGGACCATCAGGTCACCATCAACGTCGCCCTCGGCCACGCCGCCGAATCCCCCACCGCCCCGATCCGCTACAGCGACCGCGTGAAGATCATCCGGTGAGCCGGTCTTGAGTGTTCTTTGCCCGGATCTCGGAGGTGGGAGGGTGGCGACCTCACCTCCGCGCCTGCCACGCGGCGCTGCCGAATCTGTCCGCCACCACTTCCTCCAGCCAACCGGTATCCGGGAAAAACTCCCGCTCGCTCACCTGCCCTGCAAGCGCCGTGGCCAAAGCAAGCGCCTGAGCATGAAGAGACTCGCCGGGGGCAGACACCGCCACCGACCCCTGGTGCAGCAGACCCCTGGCGGTGCGTCTTTGCCCCGCTCCGGCGATCTTCCGCCCCGCCGCGTCCAGCACGTCGTGCTCCACCGGCTGGAGGAAGCACTCCCCGCCGGCCGCCGGTGGCATCTCGCCGGAGAGCCTTGCCTCCACGCCCCCCGCCCGCAGTGCCGTCACCAGCGCGGCGTGGATCACCCGGTAGCTCTCCGCCCCCCGCGCCTCTGCCAGCGCGTGGCCACGCGGGATGAAGAGGGTGTAGGTCCAGTCCGCCCGGTGGTCCACGATGCCCCCGCCCGTCCAGCGCCGCACCCACCGCAGGTCCCCGCCGTGGTCGGGCAGGTCCGCCGTCTTCACGAAATACCCGTAGCTCCCCCAGCCCGGCAGCCACCGGTAGCTGCGCAGCACCGGCACCTCGCACGTCTCCGCCAGCCACTGGTCCACGGCCATGTTTTCCGGGCCATCGCGCGGGGTCGGGTCGGGCCAGAGCTGGAGATGAGGCAGCACGCCGCGGAGCCTGCCCGCCCCGCCCGTCTCTTCCAAGCGCCAAGCACCACCCCGGGGGAAACCGAGACTTGCGCACGGCCCCGTGCCGCGCACCCTTTCCCCCATGCCCTTCACTCCCAAGCCGCACGCCGCCCTGCTCATCGTCGGCCACGGCTCCACCGAGAATCCGGACTCCTCCACGCCCTACTTCGACCATGCCGACGAGATCCGTCGGCTCGGTGCCTTCGGCGAGGTCCACTGTTGCTTCTGGAAGGAGGAGCCCTCCATGCGCGAGGCGGAGTATCTCATTGATGCCGAGGAAGTCTATGTCGTCCCTGACTTCATCAGCGAAGGCTACTTCACCCAGGAAGTGATCCCCCGCGAGCTCCGCCTCGACGGCCCCACCACCCGCCGCGCCGGGAAGACCTGGCACTACACCCTCCCCGTGGGCGTCCACCCCTCCATGACCGGGCTGCTGCTCGCCCGCGCGAAGGAAGTGGCCCCCGATGCCGACCCCGCGCAAACCACCCTCTTCATCGTCGGCCACGGCACCGGGCTGAACCAGAACTCCACCAAGGCCATCAAGGACCAGGTGGCCCTCATCAAGTCCTCCGGCGCCGGCTACGCCGAGGTGCTCGACGCCTACATGGAAGAAGCGCCCCTCATCGCCGACTGGGCCACCCTCGCCACCACGCCGAATGTCGTCGTTGTCCCCTTCTTCATCGCGGACGGCCTCCACAGCTACCAGGATATCCCCGTGCTCCTCGGCTTCGAGGCCGAGCCCGGCGAGGCCGCCAGCCAGCGCGAGGTCTTCCGCCACAATCCCCACCACCTTCAGGGCAAGACCCTCTACTACTCCTCCGCCATCGGCACCGAACGCCACCTCGCCGACGTGATCCTCGACCAGGTCTCCGACTTCGACGCGAAACACCTCCTCCCCAAATGACGATGAAGCTTTCCGAACGCCTCACCGAAGCCATTGCCGGCGGCATCTGCCAGATTGGCCAGGTCGCCATCCTCCCGCAGGCCGGTGGCGCCGGCCACGTGCTCCGCCACATTGACGACGGAGACACCGCTGCCGATCTGCTAGAAAACCACCACGGTCCAGCAGCCGCGCGCGACATTTCCACCTGGACGGAGGACGGCCGCTACCGCTTCACGAAGGCCGAGCAATCCCTCAAGCGTGGCTGGCAGCTCCACCTCGCCGATGATGCGGAGCTTCTCCAGGCGCTCGATCTCTTCTACCCCGCCGCCGTCGGTCTGTGGCTCGCGCAGCAGGATGGCCGCCTGGAAGTCGAGCACCTGCGTGACAAGCTCAACCGGCAGACCGGCATGTACCGCTTTGCCCGGAATCTCAGCGACACCGGTGCCCAGGCGCTCGTCCGCGAGGTCTGCGGCCCCGCGAACTGCTGTGTGAAAAAGATCCTCTGGCAGATCGACGCCGATACCCCGCTCGAGGACAGCGAGGCCAGTCGCTACGACGGTATCCCCGGAGACCGCGACCGCACCCGGGCGCTCCCCCTTCTCTGCCGCGAGGCCTGCAATCACTTCGTCGCCGAAGCCCGCAAGGCCTCGAAGGCGGAGTCCGATGCGAAGGCGGAGAAGGTTGAGAGTTGATGGATGAGGGTTGAGAGTTGGGAAAGCCAAAGGCCCGGAGACCGTGGCTGGGGCATCCTGCCCCAAGCCTTGCCGAGGGAGCGCGCCACTACCTGTTAGACCCGGCTCCTTCTTCTCCTGTTAGACGCTGCCCTCCCTCCCCCTGCCTTTAAAATTTCGCGCCTTTTCGCGTTTTTCGCGGTCCATCAAAGAAAGCCCGAAGCCCTCGAAAGTCCCGCCACGCAGGCCTGCCCTGAGGAGGGTCGACGTTCCGTCGACCCGGGTGGACGGAACGTCCACCCTCCTCATCGGCGAGCCTCCGCCACCAGACCCGTGCAAAGGCTTGGGGCAGGATGCCCCAGCCACTTTCAGGCGCCATCTCTCCCCTTTCCGCACACCCTCGCGGCTCAATCCACCGCGCCGCCCGCCATCGTCGGCTCCAGCTCGCGGAGGCGGATCATGATGCTCTTCCTCAGCCGCTCGCGGATGCGGTGCAGCCGCGCCTTCAGCGTGCCGGGACTGCGGCTCAGGTTCTCCGCATAGTCCTTCAGCGGACGATCCGTCGAGTATCGCACAAAGAGCAGCTCGCGGTCCCGTGGCGGCAGCCGCTTCAGGCAATCCCTCAGCGCGATCAATGACGTCTCGTCCCCGTGCGCCGTCCGCGACGTGGCATCCGCCACCCGCTCGCCCGCTTCCTCGTCCGTGAATACCTTCCGGTCCCGCTGGAGCTGGCGGAGCTGGTTCATCATCTCCAGCCGCGCGATGGCAAAGGCCCACGCCCGGAAATTCGACCCCTCCTCGAAGTTCCCCCGCTTCTGCCACAGGATCACATTCGTCCGCTGCAGCAGGTCCTCCGCCTCATGATGGTTCGCCACCTGCGACTTGATGAAAAGCAGCAGCGACCGCTGGTGCTCCACCAGCAGGCTCTCGAACGCGTGATCTCTCATGGCTGGCTCGCTCGCCACCGGGTGCAGGGGAAAAAGAGAAAGGCCCGCCCCGCATCCCTGCGAGGCGGGCCCGTGAATCATCAGTCGGTCAGTCAATCCGCAGCTCACGGTGCGGGCGACGCACCTTCCTCCGCGCGGAAGAAGAGCTTCGGCACCGTGCCCGGGGCCACCGGCACCACGAAGGGCTGCGGCGTGTTGCTGTTGAAGTTGAACGCAGGCACCAGCGGCACGAAGGACTGCAGGTTCGTCGAGCTCCGCAGGTGGAAGGTCTCGCCCGCAGGGATACCCGTCGCCATCAGGCTCATCGTTCCCGCCACGCGGTCGAAGCCGGTCACGCGGAGCTGCACCGCATCGTCGTTCTCGCCGACCAGTTGCGCCCAGGTATTCGCCACGACCACGTCGTCCCACTCGGTGTCACCCGTGCCGGTCGAGGTGAAGCGCACGCCGCTCGTCCAGTTCGTGCCTTCATAGACACGCGTCACGCGCGCCGGATTCGCCGCCTCGGTGGTGCCGAGGTTCGGGTCCACCCACATCGTCAGGCGGTTCCCGGTGAAGTCCAGCTTGCCCACCACCGTGTAGGTCTGTCCGTCCACCACGCCCAGCGTGCCGCCGTCCGTGGTCGATTCATTGCCCACGCGGATGCCCCACTGCGAGGGGCCACCGTTGTTCACGACGCCAAAGCCGAGGCGCTCCGCATTGAAGTCATCCGGGCCGAAGACGCTCAGCACCGCACCCGCGCGGCGCGTCATCGTCGTCTTGAAGTAAACCACCCTGGAGAGGAAGTTCGCATCATCGTTCACGGCACCCATGCGGGCATCGGTCGGTGCTTCGTTGTTCCCCGCACCTTCCGTCGGGCCGTTGAAGTCGCGATACGCATAGGTCTCGCGCGTCACCAGCTTCCCGCCTGCCACCGCCGCCGTGCCGTCCCAGTCGGACGTCGTCGAGGTGTGGCCGACGAAGGGGCCGTTGAAGAGCCAGTTCTCATAGTCGAAGTACGTCCCACCCGTGAGGCCCTCGATGGTGCCGTCCGTGTAGGCGAAGTCCTCCATGCCGATGAGTCCGAGCGGTGCGCCGACCGTGTCATTCGGGTCCGTGGGATCGGAGGTCACGCCGCCGGTGCCTTGGATCTCGCCGCCATCGGTCTGCCCGTCGTCGTCCGTGTCCGCCTTGTGCGGGTCGGTGCCGTGGACCTTCACCTCGTCTCCATCCAGGATGCCGTCGCGGTCCGCGTCCGGGTCCAGCGGCGAGGTTCCGGCGGCAGCTTCCTCGCCATCGGTCAGGCCGTCATTGTCGGAGTCGGCGTCGGTCGGGTTCGTGCCGTCGCGATACTCCTGGAGGTTCGTGCGGCCGTCATTGTCCGCATCCTCGTCGGCATCGTTCACGTCGGGATTGAAGCCCCAGATCAGCTCGTAGGCATCCGGCATGCGGTCGCCGTCGCGGTCGGATGGCAGGGAACTCAGCGTGTCCCACGTGGTGGCCACCACGAGCTGGTCCCAGCCCGTGGTGCCGGAGCCGCCGGAGCCCAGGCGCATCGAGGTCCCCCTCATGTGCGCCGTCGGCATGTTCAGCGTCGCCAGGATCGGCGTCGAGGACTCGGGCGAGTCCAGGTCGGGATTCACCCACAGGTCCACGCGCGAGGCCACGAAGTCATAGCGCGCCACCAGCGTCGCCGGGGTGGCCGTCACCGCCGGCACGCCGGAGAACTTCGTGATCGGCCCGCCCGGTGTCTGCTCGATCGCATACTCGCGCACGCCCCGCGGGCTCAGGCCGCTCGGCACGCCGAGGAAGACCTTCTCCGCGCCGAAGTCATACAGGCTCAGGCCGCTCCACGTGGCACCCGCCTGGCGCGTGATGTTCACCTTGATGTAGAGCACATCGCTGCCATTCACGCCGGTGCCCGCGGCATCCTCGCGCCAATAGCCCGCCGCCTCGCCCACCACTGCCGCGGGCCGCGTGGTCCCGCCGTGGAAGGCACGGCGCACCGCGCTCTCCTGCGTCAGCAGCGTGCCGGCCTGCACCACCGGCGTGCCCGTCACATTCGTCCACGCGCTCGCCAGCGTCGTGTGGCCGAGGAAGGTCTCGCCGAGCGCGCTGTTGTCATAGTCCCAGCCGATGCCCTCGGACGCGCCCGAGATCGGCCCGTCCACGTAGGTGTCGAAGTATTCCAGACCCACGAGCTGCATGTTGCCATTCGTGTCCGGATCATCCGCGCCCTGACCCGCGCGCGGATTTGTGGAAAGCGCGGTCTCCGTGAAGTCCGCCGTGCCGCCGCCGTCCGTGTCCGCATTCAGCGGGTTCGTCAGCAGCATGTCCACCTCGGAGCCGTCCGTCAGATTGTCGCCGTCCGTGTCGTCGAGCAGCGGGTTCGTTCCCAGCGTCTTCTCGCGCTTGTCATCCAGGCCATCGCCATCGGTATCGGATGAAGTCGGGAAGGTCTTGTCCGCGAACTCGACCGCATTCGTGATCGTGTCGCCGTCCGGGTCGCCCAGCGCGCCGTTCGGGCCGTTCTTCGCGCCCGGCGAGGTCTCACCCACCGTGCCGTCGTCATTGTCATCCAGCCCGTGGAATTCCTCCCACGAAGCAGGCAGCCCGTCCTGGTCCACATCCGTGAAGTCCTTCAGGCCCGCGCTCACCGGATCGAGAGCCACCGAGAGATCGTCGAAAGTCGTGACGCCGCCCGAGGCCAGGCGCACCGCCGTGGACCAGTTGTTCCCCGTGAAGGAACCCACCGCATCTGCCGAGTGCGAGCCATTCACCGGATCGTAGTAATCCGTCGCCGAGGGATCCACCCACAGCGCGATGCGGTCGTAGTCGAAGTCCAGCAGCGCGACGAAGGTGTGCGTCTGGTCATCCGCGGCGATGCCCGTGCGATACGTCGTGCTGCCCGCGATCTGGCAGCCCCACTCGACCTGGCCCGTCACGCCCGTGCCGCCCGGCATGCCGAAGAAGGCGCGCTCCGTGCCGAAGTCCATGCTGCTCGCGCCAGCCCATGGCGTCCCCGGATTCCGCTTCATCGTGAAACGGTAGAAGACGCGGCCCGTGCCACGCACCGCGCCGGAGCGCTCGGTATCGTCGCCCTCGCCGCCCGCCGAGCCCTCCGTCGGGCCGTTGTACTCGCGCTTCGCGCCCGTGTTGTTTGTCACGAAGGCACCATTCGTCACCGTCGGCGTGCCGCCCGTGACATCCCAGTCGGACTTCGTGCCCGTGTGGATGTCGGTGATGTTGTTGAAGTCGAAGCCGGTGCCGCCGTTCTTGTCGGCCAGCGGTCCATCGGCATACGTGAAGGTCTCCGTTCCCACCAGTTGAGCCTGGAGGGGAACGATGGCCGCCCCGGTCATCAGGAGCGGGAGGATCGTTTGTTTCATGGGTCTTGGGTTTGGGTCTGGGTATTCGGGGAAAAGGAAATGAAGCACCGCGCGCCGCCGCACTTGGGGTGCGGGATGCGCGCGGTCATGTGGGGGAGCTAGGACCGCCTCAGCAGCCACGGCGGCGGCGCTTCAGCAGCAGCGCGGCACCCGCGAGGCCGAGCAATGGCACGGAGGTCTCTGGCACCGCGACCACGTCGGAGAAGCTGGTTCCCACCAGCAGGTCGTCCCAGCGCACCTGGTTCCCGGAGGCGAGGCGCAGCGCGGTGGACCAGTTGCCACCGGTGTAGGGGCGCGAGACATCGTAGGAGGTCGCCGTGTCGTTCGAGTCAGGATTCACCCACAGCGCCACCACGTCCGCGTCGAAGTCCAGCATGCCGACGAGCGTGTAAGTCTGCCCCGTCACCACCGGGATGGTGCTGATCGTCTGGCCGCTGCCATTCACGTCGATGCCGAAGAAAGCGCCGTTGTTCCCGCCGCCGGGCGCGCCCCAGAAGATCTTCTCCGCGCCGGGGCCGCTGAAGTCATACGAGCTCACGCCGCTCCACTGGCCGGCCGTCACCGCCGTGTAGCTCACGGAAAAGAACATGGTGCCGCTCGCACGGAAGGCACCCTCGCGCTCGTTGCTGTCGCTGCCCGTGCCCTCGGTCGCACCGCCGAATTCACGGCGCACGCCGCCGGAATTCGTCACCAGCGCGGACGAGACGATCGAGTGCGTGCCGAACTCATTGTTCCAGTTCGACGGCGACTGCGGCGGCGCGGCGGGCTCGTCATTCCGCTCGTAGTTCCAGCCCGTGCCTCCGGTCTGGCCGACCACGGAGCCGTCCGCGTAGTCGAATCTCTCGGTGGCGATGAGGGCGGCCTGGCTTGCCAAAGGGAGAAGGCCGGAAATGAGAAACAGGGGGAGAAACGAAGGTTTCACGGTGGGTTTGGGTCGGGGTCTGGGTCTTGGATTTCTGGGTTCGGGCCGTGTCTCCACGCGCCCCGGCGGCGCACAGGGTTGGTGCGCCTCCATCCCTCACTCCGACGTCCGCCCGACAAACCCGCCAAAAAACTTCACCGGATATCAAAAATCCCACATCGCCCCCGCCGCCCCCTTTGCAGACGCCCTTTCCGCTTGCCCCGGCTTTCCCTCCCGCATAACCCGTGAGGGAATGGGAACGACCACCGGATGCCCGGAGATCAGGGCGGACGAGTTCTGCTTTTCTTCCGCGGAGTTGATGCCCGTCGTCTATGACGAGCTCCGGCGCCTCGCTGCCTTCCGCCTCGACCGGGAGAGCGCCAGCAAGACCCTCCAGCCCACCGCGCTCGTCCACGAGGCATGGCTCCGCCTCTCCGAGATCGATGGGAAGATGTGGCAAAGCAAGGAACACTTCTTCAATGCCGCCGCCCAGGCCATGCGCCGCATCCTGGTGGACCGCGTGCGCGCCCAGACCCGCCAGAAGCGCACCCGCCCGCCGGAGAATCTCGACGCCGGAGTCTTCGAGGACGACTCCCACATCCTCCTCATCCACGACTGCCTCACCAAGCTGGAAAAGATCGACCCCTACTCCGCGAAGGTCGTCCTCCTGAAATTTTACGGCGGCCTCAGCAGCGAGGAGATCAGCCAGGTCACCGGCCGCAGCATGCGCTCCGTGGAGCGCCAGTGGATGTTTGCAAAGGCGAAGCTCTACCGCCTCATCCAGGAAGACCACCAGCGCTGACTCACACCCGGCACCCATGAACCCAGCCGACATCGACGAGGAAATCAGCAGCGCCATCATGGAGGTGGCACTCTCGCTGGACGACCCCGCCTCGCGCCGCGTCTTCCTCGACCGCGTCTTCGAAAACCGCGAGGCCGCGAAGGTCGAGATGACCGGCCTGCTGGAGGCTGCCGACGGTGCCGCCACCTTCTTCCTGGAGGCCCGCGAGCAGCGCGCCCGCGTCACCGCCACCATCCTCTCCGAGACCCACCACGGCCGGCCCATCGTCGCACGCCGCTTCATCGATGACGATGCACCGCCGGAAAAGCTCGGCCCCTACCGCCTCATCTCCCGCCTCGGCGAGGGCGGCGGCGGCGTTGTCTACGAGGCGGAGCAGGAGCACCCCATCTGCCGCCGCGTCGCGCTGAAGATCGTCCGCATGGAGGTGGAGAATCCGAATGCCCTCGCCCGCTTCGACATCGAGCGGCAGGCGCTCGCCCTCATGGACCACCCGAATATCGCGAAGGTCCTCGACGCCGGCACCACCCCCACGGGCAAGCCCTACTTCGCCATGGAGCTCGTCACCGGCGAGCCCATCACCACCTACTGCAATCGCCACAAGCTCGACTGCCGCGCGCGACTCGAGCTCTTCGTCCTCGTCTGCAATGCCATCCAGCATGCCCACCAGAAGGGCATCATCCACCGCGACATCAAGCCGTCGAATGTGATCGTCACCCGGCAGGACGGCGCGAATGTCCCGAAGATCATCGACTTCGGCATCGCGAAGTCCTCGGACACCGCACGCCGCGAGGCCATCACCGCGCACGATCAATTCTTCGGCACGCCCGCCTACATGAGCCCCGAGCAGGTCGCCATGACGGGCATCGACGTGGATACCCGCAGCGACATCTTCAGCCTCGGCGTCCTCCTCTACGAGTTGCTCACCGGTGCCACGCCCATCGATCGCACCACCACCTCCGGCCCCACCTTCTCCGAGATCCGCAAGACCCTGCTGACCTGGGAAACCCTCCGCCCCTCCGAGATCCTCGCGAAGCTCCCGCCGGACCGCCTGCGCCCGCTCGCCACCGAGCGCGGCACCGATCCCTCCTCGCTCGCCAGCTACGTCGAGGGAGACCTCGACTGGATCGTCATGATGGCTCTGGAGAAGAACCGCACACGCCGCTACCAGACGGCGAATGCCCTGGCCACGGACATCAAGCGCTTCCTCGGCTACCAGCCCATCGCCGCCCGACCGCCATCCCGCGTCTATGTCCTCGCGAAATTCGTCCGGCGGAATCGCCTCGCCTTCGGTGCCGCTGTCGTCCTTGTGACGATGCTCGTCACCAGCCTCGCCATCACCGCCGCGAAGTACGAGAGCGAACGTAGGAACGCCACCGAGCAGCTCCGCCTGAAGAACGAGGCACAGGCCGCGCGCAACCAGGAGAACCGCCTCCGCAAGCAGGCCGACGCCCGCTCGAATGTCGCCCGCACCGCCTTCCTCCTCGACCAGGGCCGCATCGATGAAGCCGACGCGCTACGCCGCGAGTATCCCCTCTCCTCCATCGAGCCCTCGCTCGAGGCCGCCGCCGTCTTCCGCTCCCTCGGCGACTGGAACTCCGAGAATGGAAGCTGGGATCAGGCGCACCAGTGCTTCCAGCTCCTCCGCCAGGCGAACCGCCTCGACGTCCCGCAAAAGATCCTCCAAGGCGACGACCTCATGGCAATCGCCGCCGCCCTCCTCCGCGCGGACGAGGTGGAGTACCGCGCCTTCCGCGACGAGGTGATGGCCCTCTACGCCCCCGCCGATGGCGACCAGAAGGCCGAGCATCTCCTGAAGGTCTGCCTCATCCACCCTGCACCCCGCAGCATGATCGAGCGGCTACGGCGCGACGTGGCCACCATGGGCGACCCCCTCCGCACCCCCTGCCCGCCCTGGTCCGCCCTCTCGCTCTCCCTCTTCCACCTCCGCGACGGGAATGGCCCCGAGGCCATGCGCGCCTGCGGCACCGGCCTCCGCATCCCCTCGCGGAAAAGCTCCTGCGAGGTCTCCCTTGAAGCCGTGGCCGCCATGGTCCACCACGACCTCGGCCACACCGCCCTCGCCGAGGCCGCACTCCAGCGCGCCCGCGACCTCACCGAAACGTGCGCCGGCAAGGACTTCGAAAACGGCAAGTCCATCCCCCCCTACTGGTTTGACTGGGTCATCGCCGAACTCCTCGTCAAGGAAGCCGGCCAACGCATCGAAGGCCCCGTCGAATCCCCCGAACACCCCAAGTAGCCGGGCATCCAAAACGGGGCATTAAAAAAAGTAGCTGGGGCATCTTGCCCCAGTCCGTTGAAGGGGCGTCCCGCCCCTTCATCATCCCCCAGCCCGCTTGAGCACATCTTCCCAGAAGCGCAGCCATCCCACCGTCTTCCAAGAAAAGACCGAACCGCGGAAAACGCGAAATTCCGCGAGACCTGTTAGAATCAGGACCTCTTCCTAGCCTCTCAAATTTCGCGCCCTTTCGCGTTTCTCGCGGTGCATCAAAAGCCCGCCCCACCAAAACACCTCCCCTCAAAAACCCTCTAACAAATCACTCTAACAAATAACCGAAACAATCCTCAAAGCTTCTTCCACCGGTAGAGCACGAACACCGCCGCCCCGGACAGGATCGCCAGCACGATGATGATCCAGAAGCCGAATGCGCCGCTGCTTTCATCGATGGGGAGCTGCACGTTCATCCCGAAGATGCTGAAGACCGCCGTCGGCAGCATCAGGCCGATGGTCACGATCATCAGCCGCTTCATCAGCACGTTCAGGTTGTTGCTCACCACGCTCACCCGTGCGCCCACCAGGCTCGCCAGCACCTGGCTGTAGGTCGTCGCCATCTCGTGGCACTGCGCGTTCTCGATGGTGATGTCGTCGAGGAATTCCACATCATCGCACGTGAAGCGGAAGCGCGTCGCGAAGGCCTTCAGCTTCTCGATCACCCGCCCGTTGCTGCTGATCGCATTCAGGTAGTACACCAGGCTCTTCTCCAGCGTGAACATGTGCAGCAGGTGCTTGTTCTCCATCGAGAGGTTCACTTTGTGCTCCAGCTCCTCGGCGATCATGTTGAACACCTTCAAGTGTTCCTCGAAGTGCCAGATGCAGCGGAAGACCACCTTCAGCAGCAGTTCCTCCAGGCTATTGATCTGCTGGAAGTGCTTCCCCTCGAAGCGCAGGCTATCCTCCGCCACCACGAAGACCAGCCGCTCGCGGAAGAGGAAGATCCCCACCGAGCTGATCTTGAAGAAGAAGTTGTCGTCCGCGCAGTACTGCTTCGGCCGCTTGAAGATGATCGCCGCATGCCCCGGCTCGAATTCCACGCGCCCCAGCTCGTCCGGATCGCTGGCCGACGCCAGCGTGTGAGGATCGATCCCCAGCTCATCCGTCAGGAATCTCCGCTCCGCCTCATCCGGCGTGATGAAGAGCAGGATACGCGCATCCTCCGCCACCGACTCGCACAACCTGCGATCAACGATTTCCAAGCGCCGGAGCATGCCTCCAAGAAGCCCCGCCCCATGCGAATGTCAACGCACGGCCCCGGAGGACGGGAATTCCCGGACTGCGGCGCATCAGAGCAGGCTCCGCGGGACAATCGACCGGATCTTGCCTTCGGTATCCGCTCCCGATAGAAAATGTCCTATGACCAACAAGAAGCTCCACCAATTGATCGAGCGGCTTTCGCTTCCCGGATTGCTTCTGCGGCATACCAAAAGAACGACCAAATCGTATCTGGGAGGGATGCCTCCTGCGGATTTCACCGGGGAGTGGCCACGCTGGAAAGGTCGCCCCCTTGCATTTCTGGCATGCATTCATCTGGCCAATGTCAGCAAGGAATTGCCGTGGCTGCCGAAGCAGGGAAAACTCCTGTTTTTCTGCGATTTGAAGGACACGCCATGGGGCTTTGACCCCGCCGATCTCGGTGGCTGGCGGGTGATTCACCTGACGGCGGATGGAAGCGAAGGCTTTGCCTCCCCACCAGCAACCCTGCCCAAGAAGCGCCGACTGCCGATGAAGCACCTGCGTTTTGAGAAAGCCAATCTACCTCCACCATCGCGTCATCCTTCGCTGAACCACGTCGAATTCACCTTTTCACAAGAAGAATGGCTGGACGAACATCTCCAGTCGTTGGTTGGGCCGAATCCCGCCCACCAGATGAGCTCCCACGCACAAGCGATCCAGAATGCCGAAATGGAGCTGGAATGCCAGTTGGCTTCGAACGGCATATACGTGGGGGAACCCTCCGGATACGAGGATCCCCGCGCCGAAGGACTTGCCGCGGGAGCATCCGACTGGCGACTGCTGCTGCAGGTGGACTCCGATGAAGAACTCGACCTGATGTGGTGCGATTCGGGAAAAGTCTATTTTTGGATCCGGGAGGAAGATGCCCGTTCAGGCGACTTTTCCCGGACTTGGATGATTCTCCAATGCTTCTGAATCGTCTCCCGGAAGATCATCGCTGACGCCAATGGCGTAGCCGCGTTCCGACTTGGCCTAGCCTTCCACTATCCATCAGTCACTCGGGCAAGGTCGCTTTAAAAGTGGCATCCCAATACCGATTCAGTAGGGACCGCACCGCATATCCAGGTTGCCACTCCGCGGCCAGGTGCGGCCCGTGGCGATTCATCCCCTTTCGGTGTGTTTGGGCCGACCTCATTTCCCACCTCCGCCCAATCCCTTTCCTGAAATCCTTTCCCTCTCTTCCCCGCCGGGCTTGAATCCTCCCGTCCCTCCGCCCTGCCCGCTACCCATGCTCGATCTCCCGCGCTCCAGCACCGACCTCCGGATCGCAGTCCCCTGCCCGTCCTGCCACATGCTGGGCAAGATCGCCGGGAGCAAGTGCGACTACTGCGCCGGCACCGGCTGGAACCTGAAGAACCCCGACCGGCTCGCCCCGTCGGAACTCGAGCGCCTTCGCAAGAAGCTCCCCGCCCCTCCGGAGGCAGATCCGCAGGCCTAGCTCCGGCCCGGGAAGCGGACTGAAGCAGCATCCACCCTCCCCGCTTGCACCGCCCGGGGAGCCGCCTACACTCCCCCGCATGCACGAGGAAATCTCCCTGGCACGCGAAGTCGAAGCCATCCAGATCCCCAGCGGCGATGCGATCACGCTGCCCGCCGGGACCCCGGTTTTCATCACCCAGCGCCTCGGCGGCACCTACACCGTGGCCACTTCCGCCGGTCTCGCCCGGATTTCCTCAAAGGACGCCGACGCCCTCGGCGTGGATACCGAGAAGGAAAAGGAAAAGATGGCCGAGGCCGAGCGCCTGAAGGACGCCCCGGTGGAGGAGCAGGTCTGGGCCCAGCTCAAGGGCGTCTATGACCCGGAAATCCCCGTGGACATCGTGAATCTCGGCCTCGTCTACGACTGCGTCATCGAGGAGGAGGAAGGCAAGAAGGTCGTCACCGTGAAGATGACCCTCACCGCCCCCGGCTGCGGCATGGGCCCGGTCATCGCCGCCGATGCACAGGCGAAGATCATGACCATCGAGGGCATCGACGATGCCAAGGTGGAGCTCGTCTGGGACCCTGCCTGGAATCAGGAAATGATCTCCGAGGAAGGCAAGATGAAGCTCGGGATGATCTGACGGATCGCCTTACCCGTCCGCATCCATGCGCCGGAATGCCGCTTCGTGCGGGCGGCATTCCTCTTGGCACCTGCCGATTGGTGATTGAAGGATCGCCGATTGGTGATTTGTGTTAGGCGTGCCCTCTGAAAATCGCGCCGGAACCCCCGCCGCCACCGCGCTGGTGGTGGCGAGCATGGTCGGCACCGGTGTCTTTACGTCGCTGGGATTCCAGCTCGCGGACCTGACTTCCGGACCGCAGATCCTGCTGCTGTGGCTGCTCGGCGGCCTCATCGCGCTGTGCGGTGCCTTTTGCTACGCGGAGGTCGCCGCGCTCCTGCCGAAGTCCGGGGGCGAGTACCACTTCCTCCGCTCCATCTATCACCCCAGCCTCGGCTTCATGGCCGGGATGCTGTCGGCCTTCGCGGGATTCGCGGCTCCCACGGCGATCACCGCCTTGGCCTTCGGCGAATACCTGCACAAGGCGTGGGGCGGCATGGAGGTCCATCATGCCGCGGCCATCGTCATCCTCGCCGGAGCCGCCGCCCACTCGGTGAGCACACGCACCAGCGCGCGGGTGCAGGTCATCGCCACCGCCCTGAAGCTGCTGCTCATCCTCACCTTCATCATCGCCGCGTGGATGCTGCCCGGCGAGGGTGACATCCGCTGGACGGTGGAGCCGGGGAAGGACTTCGCGACGCTCATCACACCCGCCTTCGCCATCTCGCTGCTCTACGTGACCTACTCCTACACCGGCTGGAATGCCGCGGTCTATGGGCTGGAGGAGTGGCACAATCCCCAGCAGACCGTGAAGCGCGCGCTGCTCTGGGGCACGGTGCTGGTGACCGTCCTCTACGTCGGCCTGAATGCCTCCTTTCTCCACGCCGCCCCGGTCGAGGAGATGAAAGGCCAGGAAGCGGTCGGCCACATCGCGTCCACGTCGCTCTTCGGCCCGCAGGCGGCGCGGATCATCTCGGCGCTCTTTGCCATGGGGCTCTTCGCCTCCGCGAGCGCGCTCCTCTGGGCGGGCCCTCGGGTGCTGGCGGCGATGGGCCGCCACATGCAGTCGCTGTCCTTCTTCACGCCAAAGGGCGAGGTGCCGCGGCTGGCGCTTGGCTTCCAGATCGTGGTGGCGCTCGTGCTGGTGTATCTCTTCTCCGGAAAGCTGCGGCACCTGATGGACATCACGCAGGTCGGCCTGACCGTCTCCACCTCGCTGGTGGTGGTCGGCTGCATGGTCCTGCGGTGGCGTCATCCCGAACTGCCGCGCCCGGTGAAGGTGCCGCTCTATCCGCTGCCCCCGCTCGTCTTCCTCGCGATGTCCGTTTTCATCGTGGTCTTCTCCGCCGTGAAGGAGCCGCTGCTGACACTCGCGGGGGTAGGACTCGCAGTTTCCTTTGCGCTTGTGTGGTTCCCGCTCAAAATGCTCCGAAGATGAAAAGACTGCTGCTCCTCCTGCCGCTTGCCTGCCTCGCCACCTCCTGCACGCCCGAGCCGCCGCGCGGGCAGACCCAGACGCTCGGCCCGGCCCCGCAGGTCTTCACCCAGGCGCAGGGCGAGGCGACGCCGGACGATGTCGCCCGCTTCCTGGCCGGTCGCCCGGTCGAGCGCGGCGCGGTGCTTTCCCAGATGCAGCAGACCGGGAACTACCAGGGCCATGCCGACCTGATGGCGCAGAACTGGCGCGTCTTTGCCTCGAAGCGCACCGGCAAGCAGCGCGACTGGTCCGCGGCGAATATCCGCCCGCTCACGGGTGATCCGCGCACGCTGCTCTACCCCTTTGGCGGGCCGGACCTGCTGCACGCCATCGCCCTCTTCCCGCAGGCGTCGAATTACGTTCTGCTCGGCCTGGAGCCTGCGGGCGGCCTGCCGTATCTGGACAATCAGGACCCCGGCGCGGTGATGGGTTCGCTGAACCGTCTCGGTGTCGCGATGGATTCCCAGCTCAAACACGGCTACTTCATCACGAAGGACATGCGGAACGACCTCGCGGGCGGCCCCATGCCCGGCGTGACGCCCATCCTGCTCGCCAGCCTCGCGCTGATGGACGCGCACGTGCAAAGCGTGGAGCCGCTGAATGCCGGCGGCCGCACCGGCGTGGACATCCGTTTCCGCCTGCCTGGAGGGGGGAATCGCCGCGCGATCTATGTGTCCGGCGACCTTTCGAATGGCGGCTTCAATGCCTCCTACAAGAGCTGGCTCTCCAGCTACAGCGGCAGCGTCGCCTACTTCAAGGCGGCCTCCTATCTCATGCACGACTCGAATTTCTCCGGAGCCCGCGACTGGGTGCTGGGGAATTGCCGCGCCGTGGTGCAGGACGACTCCGGCATCCCGTACCGCTACTATGACTCCAGCAAGTGGGACGTCCGCCTCTTCGGCGACTACGAGGCACCCATCGCGCTCTTCGCCAAGCATGCCCAGTCCGACCTGAAGGCAGCCTATGATGCCGGGGCCAGCACCACGGGGATTCCCTTTGGCTCCGGCTACCACATGCGCGACTACGAGGCGAACCTGATGATCGCGGTGAAGAAGTAGGCCGGGAAGAGCGGTAGGCGGAGGAGGAAGAGCCGGGGCCCGGCGAAGAATGCGCCACAGGCTCGGCGCAGCCGGGAGTGCTGGCTTCAGCCGGCTTGGACGGAAGGCGCGCCCGTCCGGTGAAGCAGGTCAGACCTTCAAAACTCCGTATGCACTCGTGGTAGTCGCACTGGTGACCGTACGGAACAGCCCTTCGCTGCGAATTCACCTCTGGCTGACCCTGCCTCTGGCGGCGGATCTCACCTTGGGCTCCACAGGGCCAACGGCCCGGCCATCCCTCAGCCCCGGGCATCGCCCGGGGTAGCCGGCCCACACAGGTCGGCGGCCTGAAGGGCCGCGATAAGGGGCAGGCTGGTGGATCGGAAAACGCCGCCCGTGCCCCGAACGGAATGCCTTCACGCATGGCCATCGCTTCGTGGCCTTCCGGTGAAAACCGCCGAAACGTATCGCGGCCCTACAGGCCGCCGATCGGACGGTGCCGCATACCCGGGCCGATGGCCCGGGCTGAGGGATGGCCGGGCCGTTGGCCCTGAAATCCCGGAATGATGTCCGGACGACCAAGCGTCGCATCACAGATTCGACCGTAGTCCGACCGGTGACCATGATCCAACCGGTGACCGCAGCCCGACCGTTAGATCGTAAGGAACAGCCCTTCGCTGCGAATTCACCTTTGGTTGGCCCGGCCTCTGGCGGCGGATCTCGTCCATCCCTCCACAGGGCTAACGAGTGACGATACGGAACTACCCTTCGCTGCAGATCTCACCCGTGGCCCGCCCTGCCTCTAACGGCGGATCTCGCCCTGGGCTCCACAGGGCCAACGGCCCGGCCATCCCTCAGCCCCGGGCATCGCCCGGGGTTGGCTGATCGACACGGGTCGGCGGCCTAAAGGGCCGCGATAAGGGGCAGGCTGGTGGATCGGAAAACGCCGCCCGTGCCCCGAACGGAATGTCTTCACGCATGGCCATCGCTTCGTGGCCTTCCGGTGAGACCCGCCGAAACATATCGCGGCCCTATAGGCCGCCGATCAGGCGATGCCGCATACCCGGGCCGATGGCCCGGGCTGAGGGATGGACGGGCCGTTGGCCCTGAGAATTGGGACCACGCATCATGGCCCCAAAAATCCGGACCGCGCATCACGGTTCTGAAAATCCGGATCACACATATCGCGACCCTTCCGGCCGCCGATCAGGTGCCGCATACCCGGGCCGTTGGCCCGGGCTGAGAGATGGTCGGGCCGTTGGCCCTGAGAAGTCGGACAGCAGTATGCCCCTAAAAATTCGGACCACCCATCGCGACCCTGATCACCATAACGCACCGTCGATCACCGGCCATCTCTTCACAGCGCTCTCAAAAACGCACCATCCCGCCACGATCTGGCGACCCCGTGGCGGGCGATGACCACTTGCTCCTGCGGCCAGATGAAGACCCGCCGGCCGGACGAGCCGATCAGCGCGTAAAACTCCCGCGGCTGGCTCCGCGACAGCCCCGCGCCTTGCCAAAATCCCGTGGACGCCGCGGGATCGAGCGCGTCTTCCACCTCGATCTCCCGCCCGCCGGCATTCCGCCACAGGCCGCCGCCATACATCGGATTCGCCGCGGACGCCCGGGTCACGCGGGCGAAGTGCCCCGCATCGAAACCGTCCGCGCCATCGCCGGAAAGCAAGCGCGCGATCGTGCGCCCCAGCTTCCCCAGTTCGTCCACACTCAGCTCAGCTCCGGTGGAAAGATAGAAGCGCCCCTTCTTGTCCGATCTCCAATCCGGACTGCCCAGCCCGATCGGGCGCATCACGGCGCGGTGGAGATACTTTTCCAAGGTCTCGCCGCGCGCGGAAAGCTTCCGCTGTAGCAACTCCGCCAGCACCTCGGAGCACGCCGGGCCGTAGCGGAAGAAGCTCCCGGGCTCATCGATCGCCCGCAGCGCGACCGCATTCCGCCCCTTGTCCGTGGGATTCCGGTAGAGCGCGGCCACCCCGGCCTCCAGCCCCGCGGTCTGCTGGAGCAGCATCTGCAGGGTGATGCGCTGCTTCCGCGCGTCGCCCTTCCACTCCGGGATCGTGTCCGCCGCGCGCTCGCCCGGGTCCAGCCAGCCCTCCGCCACGCCGCGGGTCACGGCGAGGGCCGCGAGGGCCTTCGTGATGCTGAGGATGGGGCCTTCATAGGAGATCTCCCAGCCCTCCACCCGCGAGCCGCGCCGCCACGCCGCCCAGCCCCGGCACCCGTGTTGCCTCGCCAGCGCATCGGCACGGTCCAGCCGGATGGTCCGCCCGCCATGACTGGCGGAAGACGAGGAAGAAGCACAGCCCGCGCAGGCCGAAGCAGTCAGGACACCCAGGAATCCGCGGCGGGAAATCGTCATGACCACAGGAGGCGAACGGTGAATTTGCCGTGAAGATCACAACTCCGTGTTGTGCCAAGCGGTTGATGATGCATGATCCAATCCATGACTCCCCTCCTCCGGATCACCCCTTCCCTCCTCGCGCTCTTTCTCGGCTATGCCGCCGCGCAGGACGCCCGCACGTGGACCGACACCAAAGGACGCAAGCTGGAAGGAGCTTTCGTGAAACAAGATGCCACCACTGTCTGGGTCCGCAAGGGAGATGGCAAGGAAGTGGCCATCCCGAAGGCCACCCTCAGTCCGGACGACCAGAAGCACCTCGAGACGGCAAAGCCCGCCGCCCCGTCCGCTACACCGGTCTCGAACGGCGCACGCTTCGCCACCGCC